>JANXPR010000146.1 GCA_025357215.1 Acidobacteriaceae bacterium
GATTTTTGCCGATGTCGTGCACATCGCCCTTTACCGTTGCCAGAACGATGGTCCCTTTCTGGTTGCCGCCGCTCTTCTCCATCTTGGGTTCAAGATAGGCCACGGCCTGTTTCATCACGCCGGCGGAATCCAGCACGGATGGCAACTGCATCTTGCGCGCGCCGAAAAGTTCGCCCACGGTTTTCATGCCGTCCAGCAACACGGTATTGATAATTTCCAGCGGCGAATAGCTGGTGAGCGCGTCTTCCAGTATCTGCTCGAGCGACTGTTTCTGCGCGCCATCACCCAGCGCCTTTTCTCCGTTGATGATGCAGCGCTTCAGCTTGTCTTCCACCGAAAGCGCTTCCAACGGGACGGCGTCTGCTTCCGGCTGCTTGGTGGCTCCCGCAAAATGCGTCATGTAAATCTGCAGCGGATCGCCCGCCGTGCGGTCCTGATAGATCAACTTGCGCGCCAGGTCCACTTCAATTTCCGGGATCTTATATAAAGGATAGATTTTGGCGTAGTTCACAATCGCCATGTCCAGACCGTAGTCCACGGCTTCCTTCATGAAGACGCTATTCAACACCCGGCGCGCGTAGGTGTTTAACCCAAACGAGATATTGCTCACGCCCAGAATGGTCTTTACGTCGGGCAACTCCTGCTTGATCTGCTTGATGGCGTTCAGCGTCTCGATTCCGGCGGAGCGGTAATCTTCCTGCCCGGTGGAAATGGGCAGCGTCAGCGCGTCAAAGATCAGATCGATGGGGCGGATTCCGTATTTCTCGGTGGCCAGCTTGAAGATACGTTTGGCGACTGCCGTCTTCTTCGCCGCCGTCAGCGCCATGCCATCTTCGTCAATCGTCAGGGCAATCACGGCTGCGCCATACTTCTTGGCCATCGGCAGGACTTTGGACGTGCGCTTCTCGCCATCTTCCAGGTTGATGGAATTGATGATGGCTTTGCCGGGAATGCGTTTCAACGCTTCTTCGATCACGTCGGCTTCAGTTGAATCGACCAGGATCGGCGCGGGCACGCGCGTGGCAACCTTTTCCAGAATGTTGCTGATGTAGGCTTTTTCGTCTTCACCCACAATGGCACAGCACAGGTCCAGCATGTGCGAACCTTCGGCGACGAGTCTTTTGGCCAACGCCAAAATATCGTCATACTTGCCTTCACGCACCATGTTTTTGAAATGTTCCACCCGCGTGGTGGTGTTCATTTCTTCGGCCACGATCAGCGGCTTAGGATCAAGGTCCAGCGGAATCATGGTGTACGCGCTGGAAGCTGCCGGCGTGACTTGCAGTTCGCGCTTGGCGGGTTCCAGATTCGCGCAAAGATCCGCCACGGCCTTGATATGGACAGGTGTAGTGCCGCAGCATCCGCCAACGATGCGGACGCCGTATTCAGTGATGAATTTCTTGTGCCACTCAGCCAGATCTTTCGGTGAGAGGCGGTAGTGTGCGTGTCCGCCAACATTTTCCGGTAATCCGGCGTTGGGCAGAACGGAGATTTCCTTGGGAGCGTTGTGCGCCAGGTAACGCACCGCGTCATTCATTTCTTTGGGACCGGTGGCGCAGTTCAGCCCGATGATTTCGCAGTCGAACGGTTCCAGCGCGGTTTCCGCGGCGCCAATTTCCGTGCCCAGCAGCATGGTGCCGGATTCCTGCAACGTAACCTGCGCTTGCACTGGAACGCGCTTACCTGTTTTCTTCATGGCCTCAAAGGCCGCGGCCAAAGTGATCTTGGTTTGCAGAATGTCCTGGCAGGTTTCAATCAGCAGAACGTCCACGCCACCATCAATCAGCCCGACGCATTGTTCAACATAGGCATCGAACATGGCGTCATAACTCATCTGTCCCAGCGAAGGCAGCTTGGTGCCGGGGCCAATCGATCCGGCAACGAAGCGCGGCTTGCCGTCGGCGGAAAAGTCATGCGCTACTTCGCGAGCGAGTTCCGCGGCGCGCTTGTTGATCTCATGGACTTTGTCAGTCAGGTCGAACTCGCCCAGCACTATGCGTGTGCCGCCAAACGTGTTGGTCTCAACAACGTCAGCACCGGCCTTGAAGTACGCCGCGTGGATATCCTTAATAATGTCCGGACGGCTCAGCACCAGGACTTCAGAGCAGTTTTCCTTACCCCAGAAGTCGTCCAGCGACGGATGCCGCTCCTGGATTTCGGTGCCCATGGCGCCGTCATAGATAACGACGCGTTCGCGAACTGTTTCGAGAAAGTTCTTCATTCTGTCTTTATTCAACAGCTTAAGTCGAGACCCTGCTGCGGGTTCCCGCTGCCTTCAGTTCTATTGTAAAGGTTGTGTTTTACGCTAGCACGAACCGGCCCAATGGTAGTAATCGTCGGCGACCTGCGCTAATCAACAGTTTTCTGGACTCTGCAATTTCAGAGGAGCAGTACCGCACGTGGACTTGGCCTTCTGGTGGGTATCTCGCAAGCTTCTGTGGAAAAGAGGGAGGGATCATGGCGCAAGATCAACAAAAAAAAAGGAATATTTTTTAGAATAAAATATGTTGATAATTCCCACACTGCCTGCTAACATCCATTCACGGTTGAAGTTACAGGGAGAAAAGTCTTGCTAAAACTTTCGCGTGGTCAAGTAATAGAGATCGTCAATCCCCACATGGAAAGACTCTTTCGTATTGGGGCTGTTCCATTTGAAAGATGGCAAAGCGAATACCCGAATCTCACCATCCACACTCCAAGGAC
>JANXPR010000170.1 GCA_025357215.1 Acidobacteriaceae bacterium
TGACCGTGACGCGTTGAAACGCGATATACCGCGCCAGAACTTCTTCCAGGTTGCCGCTTCGTTCGCCCGCCAGTAGCGTGGTGGTGTAGATCTTTGAGATCGCGGCGCCTTGGGCGGCAAAGGCGTCTGAAATCAGTTCGCCGCTCTTTACCCGGTCCTGCACGTTGTCCAGCATGGCTTTGAACTGGGGATTCTTCTGGCGTTTGGCCAGGAGCGCCAGCGCCTGCAAGATCGGTAATCCGGCCTTGATCAGTGTGAGAAATTGCTGGTTGAAGATCAGGAACGATTCAATCTTCAGCCGCTTCTTTTCGCTCCCGAACAACGCCAGAGACAGCTTGCCTTTGCTGCCTTTAACGGAATAGACCATGAAGCCCTGCTGGGCAAACCGGTCCCGGATCTCCTGTTCGGAGATTCCGTTCTCCACTTGTTCGAGCACGCGGCCGCGCTCGTCCGCCATTTTGATTACAAATTCTGCCATGGGATCTGCGACTGCAGGAAAGCCTTACTCCTACACTAAGTCTAGCATTCACGGGGGTTGACCCGCACTTTCTAGAATGGGGGAAGTACTCTATTATTGCGCGAATAACCCATTAATTTCCCTAATTCTTGAGCAATCGAAGGTAACGTTTAAGAGTTGGCTACTGGGACACCTGTTCATCGTGAATGGTCTCAACCCCGGCCGGCGGGCTGAAACGGAAAAGGCCGTCCTGTACCGGCACATTTTCTTCAATCTGGGAAAACCGGAAATCCGTGGTGGCCCCGTCAGCGCCGAAAATTACGATCCGCACCAGCTGGGATGTGGATGAAATTTCCAGCACCACGGAACTAATGCGGTCTTGCATGCCTTTGGGCACCCCCCGCAGGACTACGTTGCCCTTCTGAAGAGGGATTACGTCGGGGGCCAGGGAAAGAGCTTCCAGTTCCTTTACCAATTTGCTCTTACCCAGCAGAAAGCGCATGGGAGAGCGGATGTCGTCCAGTTTCTTCACCGAGGTTCTTCTGGCCTGGCTATCGCCCTGCACGTAGAAGTAAGCGTTCTGCGAATCCATGAGAAAAAGTTTTTGCCGCGGATCGCGATATTCCCATCTCATGCGTCCTGGCTTCTTGAGCCACACCGTGCCGCTTTCCGTGCGGGAAACGCCGGGCGCGGTGTAAACCTCGGTGAAACTTGCTTTAAAACTTTTCAGGACGTTGTAGTGGTCGTCCACGGCGCGCGCAATGTCCGGGACGTTCGCGGCAAAGCCGCCGGCCCCGCCAAGAAAAACTAGCGATAACGCCAGCACGCGGATAAAGGAGTGACTCATACTGTTGGAACCTTGAAACTTAGATTCAAACCAGAAGCCTGAGGATACCTGAGTCCCGCGGGCCTGGCTGTGACTCGCGATCAGTTGGCAAGGGCCGCTTGATCAAGGAATGGAAATTGTGAGGGGTCTTCGACCCATACGCCGCCTTCCGGCAGAAGCTTGTAGATTTGGCCGGCAGGGTCAACGGGCACGCCTCCTAACAGACCGGCTCGCACCAGTTCCGTCCACGTCGTGGGCCAGACTCCTTTTTTTTCGTGGTACGTCCGCACGCGGATTCGCAGCTCTCGCATATCGATTTCCGCCTGCAATGAAGCCAGATGTTTGACGGCGCCGTCGCGAACGTTCTTGTCGTGGGTGGTTTCATAGATACCCCGCCAGAGCAGCATGGCCGTCTCAATGTCCTGGGCGTGTTCCGCCATTCTCGCGGCCATGGTTCTCATCCAGGGCAGGGCGCCGGGAACTTCAGATCCTTTCCGGAATGCCTGCTCCGCCGCTTTGTAGTCTTTTCTTTCCAGGTAGTGGACAAAACCCAGGGTGAAGTACATGCGCCAAACCTCGGGATTTGCCACGATACCTTTTTCCAGCAGCGCCACGGCTTTGTCCGGCTCTCCTGCACCGTTCGGCGGGCTCTGGCACAGAAAGATTGATCCGGTTTGATACGCCACCACCAGCTGAGGGTCCAGGTCGGTGGTGATATCCAGCAAGGGATACAGCAGATCGTAGCGTTTGGAGTCCTGCAGGTGGCGGTTGCCGAAATACTGGACGGCGCGAGTCCAATAGACGACCGCTAAAAGACTCGAGTAGCCCAGACTCAAGCGCTTTACGGTTTTGCCGGAAGGCAGATACAGCACTTCTTCGATCGCGGCGTCTTTGCCGCGCGCGGAATCTATTTTCTGCAACGCGACGATTGCCCCGGCAAACAACACGACCAGCAGCACCGAGGCGATCACAATTGTTTTGCGGCTCTGGTTCATTGCAGCGCTCATTTCAGGTTACGCCGTTCAAAAATCAGGACCGCTCCGGCGGTCACGGCGGCCGAGTAAAGCACCGTATAGAGCGTGTTGTACAACACCAGGGCGCCGCCCACGGGCTGATCATGCGCCACTTGGGCAATCACGTTCAAGGACGCCAGGTTCGGCACCAGGTACGCGGCTGCCAGAGCAAACATCTTGGTTATGCCATGGGCGCTTGCGGCAAAGTTTCGCAGGTCCAGAGAAAAGGTACCGATGGCAAAAAGCGAGAACGACAAGATCGCGGAAAAAATCGGTGATGAGAACGAGGAAAAGAGCAGCGTGAGGGCCGTGACCACCATGAACTCCAGCACGGTAAAGTAAACGGCCACCAGCAAGTGCATATCCTGCGCTTTCAAGCCGTGGGAGGTGATCATCACCGCGATCATGAAGCCCACCGTCATCAGCGCGGCATTCACCAGCAGGGTCATCATGAGTCCGCAATACTTGCCGGCAATGAACTCCCAGCGGCGCACGGGCCGGGAAAGGATGGTATAGAGCGTCCGCTTTTCGATTTCTTTTGAGACCAGTCCGATCCCTATGAAAATGGCAATAATCACGCCGAAAAGGGAAATCGCGCTCAGGCCCACGTTGACCAGAATCAGCCGCTCCACATCGATGGAAATCTGGCTGAAGAGCGGAGCGCTGGCCACCAGAAGAAACACAAATATGATCAGGTTATAAAGCACGCGGTCGCGCACGGCTTCGCGGAAGGTGTTCAGAGCGATGGCTGATAAACGAGACGTCATACCGCCGCTCCTTCCTTTTCGGGTTCGCTGGTCTTGGAAAGGAAGTAGTCTTCCAGCGTCCCGTGCAGGGGAGTCACCGAGATCAGCGTGGCGCTCTGCTGGCGCAGTTTTTCCAGAAGCGGATCAAGATTCTCGCGGCTCACCGTGACCCGAACAGTGTCAGCGCTCACATGCGGTTCCATGACCAAAGAACTCACAGCGGTCAAGACCTGCGCATTTTGCCAGATCACTTCGCTGGTGCCGCCGGTAGCGGCCCGCAGATCGTTGACTACGCCAACGCCCCGCAACTCACCTTTGTGGATGACCGCAACGCGATCGCACAGGGCCTCTGCGTCGGAAAGAATGTGGGTGGAAAAGAATATCGTCTTGCCGGCATCCTTCAGACCCTGGATCATCTCCCGGATCTCATGCCGGCCGAGCGGATCCAGGCCGGACATTGGTTCATCCAGAAAGACCACTTCAGGCTCATGGACGATAGCCTGCGCAATGCCCACGCGTTGCAGCATGCCTTTGGAGAACTTGCGCAACTGTTTGTTGCCCACATCGCCCAGCCCTACACGTTCCAGCAGGGAATTGATCCGTTCTTTGCGGCCTGCGGGAGGTACCCCGGACAACTGGGCGTAGTAGCTGAGCAGCTCCGGCGCGCTCAAGTAGTCGTAAAAATAGGGTTGCTCGGGCAGAAAACCGATGCGCTTCTTGACCTCTGGATCGTGAACGCTTTTGCCCAGAACGGTGGCTGACCCGGCGGTGGGGAAGATAATCCCCATCAGGAGTTTGAGAGTTGTGGTTTTGCCAGCGCCGTTGGGGCCCAGAAATCCAAACGTTTCCCCGGACTCCACGGTAAGGCTTAGCCCTTTAAGGGCTGGGCGCAGCGTTTTCTTCCAAAATCCAACGGCGTAGTCTTTTGAAAGGTCCTGAATCTCAATTGCATGCATACAGGGGTAAAAACGACCTCAAGACATTCTACGTATGGGCCGTAAGGTTTGGCTATTGAATGGCTTGGTACTGGGACGTGTCAGAGCAGGTCGCGCGCGGCACAGCGCCTACACTCGCTGCTGGGGCGATCTGGGAACGGATGACTCCATCGTCGTTTACGCAGTAGTTATTGCTTCCAGAGCTTCCAAATCCAATCGGTGTGGCCGTGGCCGAAAAGTCCGGAAACGGCGCGGCGGCCGCGCTGGAAACCAGAAAGTACTTGTATCCGCTCTTCGGGCACGGTGCTGCGGCACAGCCAATCCACTCATCCACCATGCACGCCGCAGTCTGCGAACAGGGGACGCCTGGTCCCAATTGGCTCAAGGTATTGGCAAATCCCTGTGTCGGGTAGGTGATCAGGTAGGTAGTTTCAGCATTGCGAATGCTTCGCAGGGTAGCCACGGCAGCCGTCTGATTAGCCTGCATACGGGACCGCAGCAAGCTGGGAACCGCGATGGCCGAGATAACCAGGATGATCGCCACCACAATCAGAAGCTCAATCAATGAGAAGCCCTTGGCTTTTGCCGTCGCGTTGCTTCGTCCTGCGTTCATAAAGGACCCTCAGCTCGGGGGACATGGTTTCCGTCAGTGCCATATAAAAGGCACATAAAGGGCCACTTGCTATCCCTGTGAGCCTATGTGGATGAAAGTAGAATCTAAGGTATTTGTAATCAATTGATTATGATAGATTCTGTGGGATCGGCAGAACTCAGATGTTTCATCTGCCAAGGCGACAAATAACAAAAAATGTTACTCAATGTGCCGAACAGTTTTACATAAGTCCTAAAAAACAAAGAGGACACGGCTTACGCCATGTCCTCTGTTTTGGCTTATACCCTCCCCCAGGTACTTGCCGAAAAAATGATTTCAGATCTTAGCTGGTTGTCGCGGTGTAGGTCGTGCTGCACGTCGTGACGTCAACTCCAGCGGTTTGGGCTAGCGTGGTTTGGACGCGGATCACGCCGTCAGGCAAGCCGCAGTAGTTTTTGGTCGCTGACGTACCCAGGGCGATCGCTGATGCGGTGAGTACGTAGTCCTGGGCGGGCACCGCGGCCGTTCCGTCAATGTAGTAGTTATGGCCACCTTTAGGGCAGGGGCCTTTAGCCGTGGCACAGCCGATCTTGTCGTCAATCAGGCAGGCGCTGGCTGCGGTAACGCTGGCAACCAGCGTGCAGTCTTTGCCAGCCGGACCCAGGGCGGTCAGAGACTGTGCATAGCCGGTTCCCGGATAAGCCGTGAGATACGAAATTTCAGCGGTGTTAAGAGTGCGAAGTGTGCTGGCAGCGGCCGAATCGTTGGCTGCCATGCGTGAGCGGAGCAAGCTGGGAATAGCAATTGCAGCAATGATCAAAATGATCGCAACCACAATCAGCAACTCGATCAAAGAAAAGCCTTTTTGTTTGCGCATGGAGATCTCCTCGTAATCAGGTAAACAGTCGGTAGTGGTGCATATCTGCGCCGAGACTACCCTTTTCCTCAATGCCTAGTCGCACATTCATGGCCATCGAAGAAACCGGAAACGATGGCGACAGCGCAAGCAAAAGCAATGAAAGGACTTGACGTCAAAGGACTAGAGGCGGTTTATGGGTAAGATTTAATGTTCCGGCAGGCCGACGAATGACACAAAGTGTCAGTATTTTGACATTTTATTGTTAGCCTAACGTTAAAGAGGACATGGCTTGCGCCATGTCCTCTGTTTGGCTCATACCCTCCCTCAGGTACTTGCCGGAAAAGAGCTGTCAGTTAGCTAGTCGCGGCGGCGAAGCCCGTGCTACATGTCGTGATAGGCACCGTAGTGGTTTGCGCCAGTACTTTCTGGACACGAATCACGCCGTCTGGGAGCGTGCAGTAATTCTTGGTGGCAGAGGTTCCCAGTGCAATGGCCGACGCGGCTATCACGTAGTCCTGGGCGGGCACCGCGGCCGTTCCGTCAATGTAGTAGTTATGGCCACCTTTGGGGCAGGCGCCTTTAGCCGCGGCGCAGCCGAGCTTATCGTCAATCAGGCAAGCGCTGGTCGCGGTTACGCTGGCAACCAAGGTGCAGTCCAAGCCATTCGGTCCCAGGCTGGTCAGGGACTGGGAATATCCGGTGCCCGGATAAGCCGTAAGATACGAAATTTCAGCGGTGTTAAGCGTGCGAAGTGTGCTGGCAGCGGCCGAATCGTTAGCCGCCATACGTGAACGAAGCAAGCTGGGAATAGCAATTGCGGCGATGATCAAAATGATCGCGACCACAATCAGCAACTCGATCAATGAAAAACCTTTTTGTTTGCGCATGGACAATCTCTCCCTGTTGGATATCCTCAAAATCTTGTGAGTCGCGTGGACTCTAAAATTGAACTTGAGAGCTCAATGTTTCTTAACAGAGTGCAAGTCGCTTGCCTTTCGGCCTTGCTCCTGTGCAGATCTGGCAAAAAAACTTCAAATGGTTGATTACAAATAGGGTACTCCCCAGCCGTAAATTGCCTGAGGAAAGGCTCCCCGACCATGATTTGATCTAAACTGACAAAAAATGTCAACGAAAAGCCAAAGAGTGACAAACGGCCGTGTACCTGTATTTAGGATGCCGTGGCCATTCGTCCTGGGCGGAGATTGGTCACTCGGCAGGAGAACTTCAAGAATGTCCGCGCCACAAGCTTCCCCAAAGGGTGCCGCGACGCGGATTCCTTCCTAGAAAGGGATATCTTCGTCAGTAATCTCAGCCGCCTGGGACATCTCGTCAGGGCGCTGCGGAGCGCGCTGGTCCATTCCGCCACTCCCGCTACCTGCTGCCCCGCGGGAACTGCGTCCTTCACCACCGCCGCCTTCGCCGTCGCCACGGCCGCTGAGCAGCACCAGATCATGGGCAACGACTTCCGTGCGGTATTTCTTTTCGCCGCTCTGCTTGTCTTCCCAACTTGAGGTCTGCAGTTTGCCTTCGATGTAAATCTTGGAGCCCTTCTTCACATACTCACCCACGATTTCCGCCAGGCGCTGCCAGACCACAATGTTGTGCCACTCAGTGCGGTCCTGCCACTCGCCGCTCTTGTCCTTGAACCGTTCGTTAGTGGCCAGGCTGAACTTGGCCACGGGTACGCCGTTGGGCGTGTACTTTACTTCCGGGTCTTTCCCCAGATTTCCTACAAGAATTACTTTGTTTACGCTTTTTGCCATGAGAGACCGATCCGTTTCAGAATTTTCGTCACTAAGTACATCGTGGTTCTGTTCGTCTTTGCAGGCCGCGAACTTGCGGTCGCGGAAAATTGGGTCGTTTGAGTTTTCGTCCGGGCGGCAAGCGTTCAGGCGTGCGCGCCATAAATCCGGTAAAGCATTATATAGACCACCACGCCGGTTACGGAGACATAAAGCCAGATGGGATAAGTCCAACGGGCCAGGCGGCGATGGCGGTCAAATTTTTCACGTAGCGCGAATACCAGCGTTGTAAGCACCAAGGGTGGCACCGTGGCCGCCAGAATCGTGTGCGAGATCAGAATAACGAAGTATAAGGCCCGGGCAAAGCCCTGTCCGGGGAACCGGACGGACCCTACATGCGCATGGTAGTAAAGATATCCCGCCAGGAACAAGCTGGACGTAATGACCGCGGCGATCATGCAGGCTCTATGCCGCGCTACTTGGTTGCGCGCGATAAACGCCCGCCCGACCAGGATCAGCACGGCGCTGGCGCCGTTGAGCGAAGCGTTCAGAGCGGGGAAGAGATTGAGGTCAAGCGTCATTTTGGTCTTATTTGTTTTCGCGTTAAGCGGCCGGTACGGTACTGCGGCGGTTAGCGATTACGAATCCGGCGATGAAGACCGCGAACGCAAATGCCGTCAGCACGCCGATGGAAGGCCACAGCGAAAGCGTAGTTGCGGGCGTTGAAGCGGGAAACATCGTGATCAACAGCGCGTCCATGCCGTAGGTCAGCGGGTTCGCGCGCATCAGCATCTTAATCCATCCCGTTGCGCCGCTCACCGGGAACATCGCACCCGAAAGCAACCATAGTGGAATCAGAAACAAATTGATGATGGCGTGAAAGCCTTGCGACGATTCCATACGCCATGCAATGGCAAAACCCAGCGCAGTGAGCGCGAAGGCCACCAGAAAAGTCACCAGCGCGGTGATCAGGATCTGCTCCATCCCCAGGCGGATGCCGATGAACGGGGCAATGATCAGGAAGAGCAATCCCTGGATCGTGGACAGCGTTGTTCCGCCCAGAACTTTTCCCAGCACGATACCTGAACGGTGCACCGGGGCGACCATCACCGAAAGTAGAAAGCCTTGATTGCGGTCTTCAATCACGGACATCATGGTGAAGATAGAAGTAAACAGCACGATCATGATCAGCGCGCCCGGAAAGAAGTAAAGCAGGTAGTTGCCGGTGCCCGTGGCGCCCGCCTGCAAGGATTTTCCAAAACCTGCGCCGATGACGATCCAAAACAACAGGGGCGAAACAATCACGCCAACAACGCGTGCCGGCTGGCGGTAAAAACGCACTACCTCGCGCCACCACAAGGTGAACGCCGGCAACAACGGATTCACGCGGGGTGTAGCCACGGTGGCTGGAGCTAGGGCGGCCTGGGCCATTACTTCTTTACCTCGTTGTTCTGTTCCGCATCCTTGTCCTTCCAGAAGCGATGGCCGGTTCGGCCAATAAATACGTCTTCCAGCGTGGGCTTGCTCACGGAGATGGATTCAACTTCGCCGGGGAAGGCCTCTACCAGGTCTGTGATGAAACGATGCCCGTCTTTGCGTTCCATGCGGACGCTGGTTTCCATCACGTTTGCCGCGATCTGAAATTTTTGCTGGATTCGCGCGGCCAGCGAAGCCGGATCGGCGGTCTCGGGTTCCACGGCACCCGGGGCGCATATCGTTTTCACTCCGGTAGGCGGGGGTCGGCCCATGGTGGTACGCTCGGATTCCACCGGTCGATTCCAATCCAAACTTCCTCCCGGCAATTATACCTATCGGGTCGAAG
>JANXPR010000202.1 GCA_025357215.1 Acidobacteriaceae bacterium
AAGTCTTTGACGCTAAAGGCCACCTCTTACTGCCCGGCTTCAACGATTCCCACGTACATTTTGTCGATGGCGGCGCGCATCTGCAGGAAGTCCAATTAAAGGACGCGGCCACTCCACGGGAATTTACGGCGCTAATTGCCGCGCGCGCGAAAACCGCGGCCAAAGGCGAATGGATCACCGGCGGTAACTGGGACGAACAGAAATGGTCGCCTGCCAATCTTCCGGCCAAAGAATTGATTGACGCGTTCACGCCGGATAATCCAGTGAGCGTGAACCGCTATGACGGCCATGAAGTGCTGGCCAACTCTCTCGCGCTAAAGCTGGCGGGCATCACTGCAAAAACGCCTGATCCTGCTGGCGGGCAGATTGTCCGCGACGCGCAAGGCAATCCTACCGGTGTGTTGCGCGACGCCGCGCAAGACCTGGTTACCAATGCGATGCCGCCCATGACTCACGCGCAACGTATCAATGCGATCCAGCAGGCGATGGCCCACGCTGCTTCGCTCGGCGTAACCAGCGTGCAGGACATGAACCCGAGCAACGAAGAAGTGGGCGCCTACGCTGAGCTTCAGGAAAAAGGCGAACTCACGCTTCGCATTTACGCCGCGCCTATGGAGACGGACTGGAAAGACCAAGCCAAGATTGGCCTGCGCCGCGGCTTTGGCAGTTCCATGCTGCGTCTGGGTGCCGTCAAAGGCTATGCCGACGGTTCGCTCGGCTCCGAGACAGCGTACTTCTTTGACCCGTTCACTGACGATCCTAAAACCAGCGGCTTGCTCAACGCGGAAATGCAGCCGCCGGAAGCGATGCAGCAACGTCTCAGCGGCGCCGATGCGGCCGGGCTTCAACTTTGCATACACGCCATTGGCGATCGCGCAATTTCCATGATGCTCGATATTTTCGAGCAAGTGGAAAAGACCAACGGCAAGCGCGACCGCCGTTGGCGCATTGAACATTCGCAGCACATGGCCGCCAAGGATTTCGCCCGCTACGCACAACTGGGCGTGATCGCTTCCGTGCAGCCGTACCACGCGATTGACGATGGCCGCTGGGCAGAGAAGCGGATTGGCCCGGATCGCATCAAACGCACGTATGCATTCCGTACGTTTCTAGCGAGTGGAGTGCGCCTGGCTTTCGGCACCGATTGGTCCGTGGCTCCGTTGAGTCCGATGTGGAGCATATACGCAGCCGTCACGCGTGCAACGCTTGACGGTAAGAATCCCAACGGCTGGGTGCCGGAACAAAAACTCACCGTGGCCGAATCCGTGGAAGCCTACACCATGGGCTCGGCCTATGCCGAGTTTCAAGACAAAGAAAAAGGCTCCATCACGCCGGGAAAGCTGGCGGACTTCGTCATTTTGAGCGAAGACATCTTCAAAATCCCGCCGGCCCAGATCAAAGACGTGAAGGTCAAAGCCACATACCTCGGCGGCAAACTCGTGTACGGCGGGCTGGAGTAGGACAGCGTCGCGGAAGTTCTTTGATCACGAAAGATTGCATTCGCGACGAGCCTACTAGTGGCTAACTCCTTGCGACTCGCCCGCCAGCTTTCCAGCCTTGATTTGACGAGTGCGCGGTCTTGTTGCATAACTTGTTGTTGCATTAAGGACAAGCAAGGAGAGCCTCTATGGCCGCAAAAGAGAAACTGACTTCCATTGGCCACGCGGTGCCGGAGTTGCCGGTGACCGATGTCGAACGCGCACAACGGCATTACAGAGATGCACTTGGCTTTGAGATTGGATGGCTTTAGCCCGGCAAGGGGATTGGCTCCGTGTCACGCGGTAAAACGGCAATATTCTTTCGCAAGAGAACGCCGCCGTTCGAACCTGCTGTTCACTGGGTGTTTGCTAAAGATATTGATGCGACGTATCAGGAACTGAAGTCGCTTGGTGCGAACATCGTGGATCCCCTGGAAAGAAAACCCTGGGGACTGCGGCAGTTCACCGTAGAGGATCTGGACGGAAACCTCTTTTATTTCCACTGTGACTAACGATTCTAGTTCGTGGTGGAGATGGCCGGCGGGAGAAGAGGGGTAAAAAGTAAGAAGCCCCGAGTTTATTGTTGACCCATTCACCTCAACCAGCGGTTCGCTATAGACCCTTGCCGACCTGCGCTCTCTGCTTATTCCTTGCGAAACTTACAAAGTGCGATCTTTAATCAGCTTGCGCTGAAGCTTGGGCTCCGGGCTCACCACCAACCGGGTAAATCGGTCAACACCTCGGGGCTTCTATTTTGGCCTTCAAGCATCTCCTGTTCTCCTCAACCAGCAGTTCGCTGAATAGAACCTTGCCGGACCTTCCAAGGCTTGTCAGCTTGCGCTGTGCCTTGGTGATTCTGCTTGGCTCCCGGACTCGCCACCAACTGGGAAAACACTGAAATGTCAAAGAACGATTCTGAATTTACTCTTCTTGCGTTGGGAGTCAATGAATTTTGCGTGACTATAATTCGTGTGAAATCAACGAACTGCGGACCGTCCACAAGCGCGTGCCAGAAAAGTGTGCAGCGGGTTACGAAAGTGCAATATCCATGCGCCATTCCTGTAATTTTCATCAATTCTAAGAATGTGTAAATACTGAGAAAAATC
>JANXPR010000286.1 GCA_025357215.1 Acidobacteriaceae bacterium
CTGACCACTGTTCGTACGTGCTGGCAAACGCTGACCACTCTTTTTGTGTCTCTCCAAACTCCCAGAGTTTGGCCAGCCGCACCTGGCCCAGTATCCAGGTCTGCATGTCTGACTCGATGTCGGGATGAATCGCCGACGCCGCCAGACTGGTCATTTTTCCCACATGAGTGCGTTCGCTGGCTTGAACGAACCGCCACACCACCAGAGTGCCGGCAAGCCCAATCAGCAGGACCAGAGCGGCGGCCCAGGAAATTCGCGCGAATAAGCCAGCCAGCTTAGCGCTCGGACCTGGTTTCTTTTGCGTCTGATTTGGACCGGAACCCGGCAACGGCATCCTGAGACGTGCGCCTTCTTCGCGGATTTGCCCCGCGCTTTCCTGGCCCTGATCGTCTCTAGCAGGCGACGTTACTTCAGCAGCGCCGCTTCTAAACCAGGATTGGCGACTTGGCGTAGATGATGAACTCACATCTATGTCACCTTAGATGGCTCTAACCCGGTATTTTGTTAGGCTTACGGAACGAAAAAACATTAACCGCAACGTGAAACTCTAGCATGGAGTGGCCGGCAAAAGTCGCCTCTTAAGCTATTAAAATCACTAATTTTTTGGATTTGGTCTTTCTTTCGGTGTAATCTCAAGTGCAATAATCGGGTATCTGAAGAAACGCACCGCCCCCTGTAAGAAGGCGTAGACCGTCAGATGTGATGTTCGTATGCTCGTATCTCAGGGCGCAACGGTCTCTTCCGGCTTCAAGAACTCGCTGCCCAAAATATAAAAATTGCGAGTCCAGGGAGTGCACCCATGGCGATTCGGGTCTTGCTGGCTGACGACCATACGGTCGTGCGCCAGGGCATAAAAGCTCTGTTGGAAAAAGAGGGGTTTACCGTTGTGGCGGAAGCCGGCAACGGACACGAAGCCATCAAACTCTGCGAAGCCAACCATCCGGAAGTTGCCGTGATGGACTTGGCCATGCCGTTGCTCAACGGTATTGATGCGGCCCGCGAAATCACCAAGAACGGCTCGCGCACCAAAGTTGTTTTGCTGACCATTGCATGCTGAAGATCATCTGGTGTTGGAAAGCCTGCGCGCCGGCGTAACCGGATATCTCCTCAAGACCCGCGCAGCGGACGAACTTGTTCAGGCCATTCGCGCCGTTTCCCGCGGCGAAATGTATTTAACGCGCAGCGTTTCAGAAACCGTGGTCAAAGCCTATCTCTCCAAACAGGACCTTCCCGGACAAGTCCTGAGCGACCGCGAACGCCAGGTGCTTCAGCTGGTGGCCGAAGGCAAGACCACCAAGGAGCTGGCTTCGCTGTTGAATATCAGCGTAAAAACCGCCGAGTCGCATCGCTCTAACATTATGGATAAATTGGACATCCACGATACTGCCGGGCTGGTGCGTTACGCTATCCGAACAGGGATTATCCAGTCCTGATCCATAGCCATTGACCGAGCTAAACATTGACCTAGCCAAAACACTGACCTGGCCAAACTCGACCTCAGGCAGGTCTGGGGCAATGGGCAATGCGCTATCCGGCTCCCGGGACGTGATTTACGCTCGTGTAGCCGAACCCCCTCTTTAATGGTCAGTCAGGGAATGTCCTCATTAAAATCCCTAACCTACCTGATTGCCGTTTATCCCCCCTTGCCTCAGTCTTGAACACAACAGATGTGATTTGTGTTCATGCAGTCGGTGGTCTCGGCCCAGGAAGTTCGGTTCGGGCTGGACTTAAGGAGCCACTGCAAAGGCGGCCAACAAACCGCCACCGGCTTTCCGGAGAAACTGCAAACTGATGGGTCAGATTCTTATGGGCAATCAGTTCTCCGGAACAGACGCGCAATTGGGACCCTCGCTGGAAACAAATATGGAAGAAGGCCGCTCTTCCGGGTCGCCGTAGCAAGACGCAAAATTCACGCTACGGCGAAACACAGCCGCCTTCTTCCAAAAACTCTTTAGATTTACGGATGAGCCTTTGAACGCGCTCCTGCTGCGCTTCCCGGCTCCTGGAAAAGGTTGAGGTGGGTCTTGCGTATTTTGGTGATTGAGGATGAACCCCGGGTTTCACGAACACTGGTAAAAGGTCTTGAAGCGGACCATTTTGCCGTTGATCTTGCCGAAGACGGGGAAGAAGGATTGCAGTTGGCAACCGAAATCGACTA
Source organism: Acidobacteriaceae bacterium (assembly GCA_025357215.1). Lineage (GTDB taxonomy): Bacteria > Acidobacteriota > Terriglobia > Terriglobales > Acidobacteriaceae > Angelobacter. The sequence goes on from JANXPR010000286.1 coordinate 2,159, forward strand.
TGACGCTGTTCTACTCGATTGGAATCTTCCTAAGCTTGACGGTTTGACCGTCCTGAAGAAGCTCAGAAAGTCCGGTTCGAACACGCGCGTTCTGTTGCTCAGCGGACGCAAAGAAGTCTCTGACCGCGTGCTCGGGTTGCAATCCGGCGCCGACGACTATCTGGTGAAGCCGTTCTCCTTTGAGGAACTGCTGGCCCGCGTGCACGCGCTTCTGCGCCGTCCCATGGAACTGCTGGACAAACTTGCCGTGGAAGATCTGGAATTGGACCGCGTGCGCCGCTCCGTGACGCGCGGCGGCAAAACCATCAATCTCACGCAGCGCGAATACTCGGTGCTTGAGTACCTGATGCGCAATGCCGGACGCGCCGTTACCCGCACCATGGTGGTGGAACACGTCTGGAACCTCGGCTTTGAGGGACTCACCAACATCGTGGATGTCTATATCAACTATCTCCGCCAAAAGGTGGATCACGGCTACGCCAAGCCGTTAATCCATACCGCTCGCGGAGTTGGCTACATGCTTACTGGCCAGGATTCTTAACTGGTCTTCCGGGCAAGGGCATGTGGCATTCAGGCAGACCAGGGATTTATCGGGTTCCTTGGTCTGCCGGTATCAAGAATTTTTCAGTTCGAGCGGACGAAAACGGTAGGCCTTTCCTCAGCGGGCTTGCTGGAGTTTTTCGCCGGCTCGTAGGCCGATGAGCCTGACGGGGACGCTGCTACGGAGTTCGGGCGTCCTCGTTTCCTGTTTATAGCGCCGCGACAAGCCGCCGAGCCCACCGTTACCCAACCAAACCATAGCCTATTTCCCAGATTTCCAGCCGTGTAGTTTTCATTTGCTTTTCTAGAAGTGATCTATAGAATACCGCCCTCAGTAACCTATACAGAGAATAGGTTCGGGAGCAGAGCTATGGGATCACTAGGTTTGTCGTCTAACCCGCAACCTGATCCGCTACCCAGCGTAACTACGGCTGCGCAGAATGCTACGCTGGCCACATTGGACGCGGGCGCCAAGTGGTTTTTCTGGATTGCGGACTTTCCCTCGTTAATACGGTCCTGCTTGTTGCCCAATCGAATTGGTCGTTTCTTGGCGGCCTGGGCATAACCGTGCTTGCCGCCGGAATAGCCGTGCAAGTGGGTGGCACCATTGCGCAAGTGATAGGGTTTGGCATCAACCTGTGGGCTGCCGGGTTGTTTGTATTCCTTGGATTCAATGCCCGCAAAGGTCTGAAGTGGGCGTTTATCACTGGCATGATTTTTTACGCCGTGGACGCGCTCCTGGTGCTCTGGATACAGGCCTGGCTCATGCTGGCCTTCCACGGGTACATTTTCTATCGTCTCTATGAGGGTTTCTCCAGTTGCAACGATCTGCATGCCTTTGATCGGAAGCCGGCCGTCGCTTATCCGCCAGCCCCTCCACCGCTATGAAGGAGTGATTTTTGCTTCTGAGAGACAACATTCCAGCTGATTCACCAGAATTCCGCCCGCAACGATTTGTCTTCGTTTGCCCACCTCATATAAGGGATAATTCTCTCGGGATTAGGCAAGCAGTAGAAAGCAAACTCATGAGCTGGGAAAAAGACCTGCAGCGCTGGGTCGACGCGAACCTGCTCGACGCACCCACAGCCGAACGCATTCGGCAGTTTGAAAACACCAACAGAAGCGGCCTTCGTTGGCCGGCCATGCTGGCCATTGGTTTCGGCGCTCTCATGTTGTGCGCCGGTGTATTGCTTTTTGTGGCCGCGCACTGGGACGAGATGTCTCCCGCGCAGCGCTTCACCCTGGCGCTGGCCATGGTGGCCGTTTTTCATCTCGCTGGCGGCTTGTTGGGCGGTAAAGTTCCTGCCATGGGTGTGGCCATGCATCTGGTGGGCACCATCACGCTGGGCGCGGGCATTTACCTGGCCGGCCAGATTTTTCATTTGGAAGAACACTGGCCCGGCGGATTGATGCTGTGGTCACTCGGAGCGGTTTTGGGGTGGATCATTTTGCGGCAATGGCCGCAAGCCGTGCTGGCCGCCGTGTTGATTCCCTGCTGGCTGGGTGGTGAGTGGAGTCTGGCCACGGAGAGCTATCGCGGCGCCTGGAACATTGCGGCGCAGGGCTTTCTGCTCCTTACGATCGTTTACCTTTCGGCGACGCCACGGGACCCCAACCGCGCCTTGCGCAAGGGCATGATCTGGATTGGATGTTTCGCCCTCGTCCCCATGATTGGCGACGTTATGTTCACCGGAGACGTGGAGCATTATTCCTGGGGCTTCCGTTTTCCGAGCCTGCCCACGCATTTATTAGCATTCGGTTATGCCTCCGCGTATTTGCCGCTGCTGCTTCTGGCGGCGTTTTTGCGCCGGGGCCGTTCGGTTCCCGTCCTTCTTTCCGCGGTCTGGGTGTTCGTGCTGGGCGTTCTCAGCCGCATACAACACCCCGAACACAGTCTGTTGATCTACCTCTGGGTGGCGCTGGGCGCCTGCGGACTTTGCTACTGGGGCATGCGTGAAAATCGCAAGCTCTTTATCAACTACGGTACCGTGATCTTTGCCCTGGACGTGATCACCTTCTACTTCTCCGATGTGCTCGATAAACTTGGGCGCTCCATGGGATTGATTCTGCTGGGCGCGATCTTTCTGGCCGGCGGGTGGGTGCTCAACCGGTTGCGTTCGGATCTCATTGTGCGCGCCGCGGCGCAAGCTTCAGCCACGGAAGAAAAAAGAGGAACGCAATGAACAATCTGAGCAAAAGCTTGGTCGTTGCTTTGGTCCACATCGCCATCGTGCTCAGCCTGGGTTGCAAGCTGCTTTATGATCGCGCCACCTGTCCGCGCGTATGGGTGCCCACCGCGTCCGTTGATCCCAACATGCCCATTCGCGGCCGCTACGTAACGCTAAGCTTGCAGGTGCACGCCGTGGACTATCAGGAGCCGGCGCGATCACCTTCCGCTCCCAGGTATCCCCAATCTTATGGCCCCACCTACGTAGGTCTTTCCGTTGAGAGCAAGCAACTTGTGGCGCGGCACAGCGACAAGACTACGGGGATGACTATCTCAGCCTGGAACCGCCAGCCAGCCCAGGCCGGCAATGACGTATTCATATTGTGGCCGCCCGTGGACTTCTTCATCCCGGAACACGCCGACTTTCCTCTCGTGAGTCGCCGTGCTGGCGAAGAGATGTGGGCGGAAGTCACCGTCCCGCGCAAAGGCCCGCCGCGTCCGATTCAACTGGCCATCAAGCGCGGCACGGAATGGATTCCGCTGAGCTACCGATAGATTCGATTACCCTGGCGCGATTTACGAACACGTAAGCTGCGCCATGCCTGCCACGTTCGACGTCATCATGGTCATCTTCGATAGCGGCATACTGGGATCCATGGGAGCTGTTGCCTCAATCATGATGGTTCCCACAAAACCTGAGCAATGCGCCATCCCGTTGGCGTCAACGGTTACGCCTGCCGGCACTGGAGCCGCGGTAAACGCCATACCAATCGACCACATCGCCGGAGGCGACATCACGTTCATGGGCGCCATGTTGTACATGCCAGTGGCCGTAAATTGAACTCCCGGACCGCCGTTGGTCGCGGTGGCGTTGGCCGGGGCAACCACAATGCTTTGCAACTGACGAGCGGTCATGCTGGTCATCATGCTGCCACCACAAGAGGCCAGGCTAGTTGCAATTGCGAGTACAAGAAATACTTTGGTGATTTGAGATACCGTGAAGGACTTGGTCATAACTTACCTCACTGCTGCCTCATTTCGCTTCCGACGAAGGGCAGCTTCAACCATGTCTTAGGGCGCGCCCGGAACCAGGCACGCTTTCTTTATGGTACGCCTTGGGGCAAGGGATTTGAAGCCACGAAAGGCCAACAAACCAACTCAAATTGCTCAGAACGTTTCTGACCATTCTTCAAACATTTCCTCACCACCTCAGCGGCTCCGCGTCTCAACGATGAGATTCGGTCTTCCCGATCACGCACGATCACCCGATTCTTCCTCCGTGGTGGGTGTTCTCTTACAAAGCAACAACCCGGGCTTTCGCCCGGGTTGCTCCCGCTACGTTCACTTTGCGTTTTGCGAATTACGGTGCGAGGCCACGCTGGGGACGATCCAGCTGTGTCCACGTTGTGCGCGGCTTCCGGCGAACGGATCGTCGCCGAAGTACAGATTGCCCGCTGGATCCCCATACATCGCCAGGATGAAGCGGAACGGATAGCCCGCAGGCGCCAGCAGGTATGGGTCCTGCATGCTGGCGATGGTGCGAACGTTGGCGTTCAAGGGCGATCCACCCAGGTTGGGATTCACGTCCGGCTGCGCCGCCGAATCGGGCGGGGACGATGGGAAACATCGTAAGGGACACAAAACACTAGATTTACCGGGACTGCTAAGGGGCAGATTCATCGCCGCAGCCACCCCTACCTATATAATTCGCAGTTGTTTTTCTGTTCAACTAAAGAAGAGGATCACATCATGGCGGGTGTTGCAGGACATGTAGCTCTGGTTACCGGAGCTTCCCAGGGAATCGGACGGGCGGTTGCTCTGGCACTGGCCGAAGGCGGCTGCGCCATTGCCCTGGCCGCGCGCAATGAAACCAAGCTCGCCGACGTGGTCCAGGAAATCGTAGCCAAGGGCGGACAAGCCGCCGCTTTCCGCATGGACGTCGGTACCGAAGACGAGATTAAGGCCGCCGTAAAAGCCGCGCAGGAACGCTTTGGCAAAGTCGACATCCTGGTGAACAACGCCGGCATCACCAAGGACACGCTGCTCCTGCGCATGAAGCGCGCGGACTGGGACTCCGTCCTGCAGACCAACCTCACCGGCGCTTTTTTCTGCACACAGGCCGTGATCAGCGGCATGCTTAAGCAACGCTGGGGACGCGTGATCAATATCACCAGCGTCTTTGGCCAGACCGGACAAGTGGGCCAGGCCAACTACGCCGCAGCCAAAGCCGGGCTCATCGGATTCACCATGGCCATGGCCCGTGAAGTCGCGTCGCGCAGCATTACCGTGAACGCCGTCGCGCCCGGCTACATTGCCACCGCCATGACCGAGGGCCTGGCGGAGGAACTCAAAGCCAAAGTGAACGAAATGATCCCGCTGGGCCGCGCGGGAACGGATATGGAAGTCGCGAACTCGGTGCGCTTCCTCGCGTCAGAAGAAGCCAGCTACATTACCGGCCACGTTCTAAAAGTGAACGGCGGCATGTTGATGGGCTAACGCCTTTGAACAAACTCCTGTGAAAAACGGAGCGCAGATGCTTCCTGAACAGAAACCATGGTTGTTCGCGCTGCTTGGCATTTTTTCGCTGGTGCTCGTCTGGTCGGCTGTTCATCCCCATGACTATTTCACGTGGAGCCTGGAAGTTTTTCCGGCGCTGATCGGACTGGGAGTCCTCGTTTTTACTTACCGCAGGTTTCCGTTTACGACGTTTGTCTATATTCTGATCACGGTGCACGCTTGCATTCTGTTTGTGGGCGGACACTACACCTACGCGGAAGTCCCACTCTTCAGCTGGATTCGCGATCACTGGCATCTCTTGCGCAACGACTATGACCGCGTTGGTCATTTTGCCCAGGGATTTGTTCCCGCGTTCATCGCCCGTGAAATCCTGCTTCGCCGCAAGATCGTATTGCGCCGGGGATGGCTCTTCTACATTGTTGTCTCCATCTGCCTGGCCATCAGCGCGGCATATGAGCTTTTGGAATGGCGCGTATCCGTAGCCAGTGGCACGGCTGGCGACGCCTTTCTGGGAACCCAGGGCGACATCTGGGACACACAGGAAGATATGGCCACCGCCTTGTGCGCTTCTATCTTCGGACTGTTATTTTTTTCAGGATGGCATGATCGGATGATCGAAAAACTTGAAAACCGGCTCGTTGGAATCGTCGTCAAATAAGTTATCGAAGAGGAAAAGCCATGACATCACCATCGCCCTTCGTCGAGTGTGATCAAATCCATGCCTGCCTGGCTGTCAGTGACATCTCTGCCGCTGTCGACTTCTATACGAAAAAGTTAGGCTTCAAACTGGGGTTCACCTGGGGAGGCGATCCGCCAACCTTCGCGGGCGTGAACCTGGGCAAAGTACAGATGTTCCTGCAGCAGGGAACGCCCAATCCGAAGGGATGTTCCGTGACCTTTCTCGTCGGCGATGCCGACCAGCTCTACGAATTCCATCGCGCCAACGGCGTTGAGGTGGCGGTAGAGATCGGCGACCGGGAATATGGAATCCGCGATTACGGCGTGCGCGACCTGCATGGATACAACCTTTCGTTTGGGCATCACCTGTTCAACGACGGTCCGCCCATCAAGATCGAACGGGTTGATGTGTCGGTTCGTTTGGAAAAGCGACTCGCCGCTCTCCTCCAGGACCTGGCGAAACACAAGCACATGTCCGTGAACAGCTGCCTGGAGGAAATGCTGTTGCACACCAACGACGGCGTGGGACCGCACACCGAGACCACGCTCCGTTACATTCAGGACCTTAAGAAGAAACACGGCATCGATTACGACAGCCACGCAAGTTATCGATTCAAGGAAGAATAGGGAAGAATGCAGAATGACTAATGAAGAATAATGGAGTTTGCCTTCCAGGGGTATCATCAGAAACAGGGGTATCATCAGAAAGTAGAGCATTTTCGGAGCCCCGTATGCTGACCATCATCCCCGCTGAAACCCCTGAACAGATCGTTACCGTGCGCGAACTCATGATGGAATACGCGACCTGGCTGGAATTCAAACTCTGTTTTCAGGGATTTGAGGAGGAGTTACGCGCTCTGCCCGGCAAATACGCGGCTCCGGAAGGCCGGCTCTTTCTCGCGATGTGGGCGAATGAAAACGGTAACAGCCAGATTGACGCAGGCCAGGTCGCCGGAATTGGGGCACTGCGACCGCTGACGGATGCTGGTCCGGATATCTGCGAAATGAAGCGGCTGTATGTCCGCGCGGCGTTCCGCGGACACTCGATTGGCCGCGCCATGGCAGAGAAGCTCATCGCTGACGCCCGCGCGATCGGCTATTCCAAAATGCTCCTGGATACTGTTCCAGGAAAAATGGATTCGGCCATCCGTCTCTACCGCGAACTTGGCTTCAAGGAAGTGTGCCCTTATTATTCGTCTCCCGTGGAACACACGCTCTTCATGGAACTCGACTTGAACGCGGCGCTTGTCAGCCGGCTGGCTTAAGAATCATTCGCATGAATCGGGAGCCTGAAAGCCCCAGATGAACTTCCTCCTCTTATCTCCTATTCTTTATTCTTGTTGGGATTTCTTGCCAAGCTCGGCGCTGTCAGTTCGCTGCGCCGCGCCAAGATAATTAATTGGTAACTAGTTGATTCTTCTTGACCGCGCATCGCAGGTGCTTCTGTTTGCGTGCAACCACCTTGTAGCTTGTGAAAGAGATGCAAGACCCTCGGGTCTTTGCTGACAAAAATTG
>JANXPR010000314.1 GCA_025357215.1 Acidobacteriaceae bacterium
AGGAAAACTTGATCCATTACGGCTTCCGCTTGCCTTCGGCGCTGGACAACCGTCCGCTGAAGTTTGAGGAATTTGAAACGCGCGTGAACCAGGCGATTTACATTTCCGCCACGCCGGGGCCGTACGAACTGACCAAAGCAGCCGGAGTCGTTGTCGAGCAGATCATTCGTCCTACCGGGCTGGTCGATCCGGAAGTGGAGATTCGTCCGGTGAAGGGCCAGATTGACGATTTGCTGCACGAGATTCGCGATCGCGTCAGCAAAGGCGAACGCGTACTGGTGACCACGCTCACCAAGCGAATGTCAGAAGACCTGGCGGAGTACTATGCCGAGGTTGGCGTAAAGTGCCGCTACATGCATTCGGAAATCGAAACGCTGGAGCGCATCAAGATCCTGCGTGACCTGCGCAAAGGCGAGTATGACGTGCTGATCGGCATCAACCTGCTGCGCGAAGGACTGGACCTGCCGGAAGTTTCGCTCGTCGCGATACTCGACGCCGACAAAGAAGGCTTCCTGCGTTCCGCCGGGTCGTTGATCCAAACGATTGGCCGCTGCGCCCGCAACCTGAACGGCCGCGCCATTCTCTACGCCGACCGCATGACGGACTCAATGAAACGCGCCATTGACGAAACCGACCGTCGGCGGGCAATACAACGCGCACACAACGAAGAACACGGCATCACGCCGATGAGCATTATTCGACCGCTCTCAATGTCGCTGGCGGGCATTGCCGAATCCGACTACATCGACCTGACGCAAGAGGCGGATGGCCTGCCGGAGTTTAAAAACCAGGAAGAGTTGGATACGTTCATCGGCAAGCTGGAAAGCGACATGCGTGAAGCCGCCAAGAAATTTGAATTTGAAAAAGCCGCGAAATTGCGTGACACCGTGCGCGAGCTAAGGACCAAGGAGTTCTTGTTTAGCTAGAAAAGCACTTACCGCGGATTTACGCCGATTAGCGCGGATTCGTTGACTTGCTCCGTGTCTCCGTGCCTCCGTGGTGGGCTTTGGGTTGCGGGACGGAAGCGCCAGTCAAATGCGCAAGACGATATTCGAGATACGGACGTTTTAGTGCGCCCTCGACTTTGTCCACGATGAAACCGTCGGCATCGATGAAGATAGTACCGGGGAGTACTTGTTGCAATCCAAAGTTTTCAAGCGTCTCAAAGCTGGCGCCGACCATCAGCGTAAGACTGTCAGCTTTGTGCTTGTGCAAAAAAGGTTGGAGCTTGTCTTTGTCCAGTTCGTCATCAAGTGACGCGGCCAGCACAACGACCTGGTCTTTGTAGCGTTTTTGCATTTCGTTGAGCAGCGGCATTTCGGTGGCGCACGGCACGCAATACGTGGCCCAGAAATTCAGCACCACTACTTTGCCTTTGTAGTCGGCGAGTTTGTGGTGGCCGCCTTTGAGGTCCTGGAGATCGAGCGCAGGCGGGGCCTGGGCATGTGCAAGGCCGGCGGAGACGAGTGTGGATCCGGCGATGGTCGCCATGGCAAAAAGCCTGAAAAGACTTGACCGCATAGAAATAAATATAACGCACAAGGTTGGACAGTACCTTGGGCAAAATACACGCTATTAACGCGTTGGTAACAAGTACTCATGAAAAGTCATTTAGAATTTAGTCGAGCGGAAACTGGCATGCTAATACGAATTTGCGCTCGTCTGGCGGTGGAGTTCTTGTCCACCTTGTGGTTTTCGCTCACTTTAGAGATGCAGCCTCAATCATCATGTTAGCCGCCTGCCTTTTGCTGGTGCTGGCCACCGTGAGCGGGACCCTGCTCACCTTTCGCTACGACCGTTCCGCCCCTTTGCTGGCCCGTGTTTGCATGGGCGCCGCAACCGGACTCGCTTTGTTGGCGATGGAAGGTTATCTTCTGGCGCTGGCTTTCGAACTGAACGCGACGTCGATCGCCTTCGCCATGGCCCTTCAATTTCTACCGGGCATGCTAGTCGTCAATGCGGCGTTCAGACAACGTGCGTTGACGGAAATCAGATCCGCTCTGCAATCCGCACGGACGGCTTTCCGCGAACGTCCGCTTCGCTCGCAAGCCTACATTCTTTTTTATTGCGCGATTGCCGTGGTACTGGGCCTGGTGTTCTCCGCCGGCGTTTATGAAAACGCAGACGGAATCTTCACGGGGATTGCCAACAATTTGGGCGACCTACCGCTGCACATGCAGGTGATCTCTAGTTTCGCGCAAGGGAACAACTTCCCTCCCGAGGACCCCACCTACGCGGGCGTGCGTTTTGCGTATCCATTCTTGTCCGACGTGCTTTCGGCCATGTTGGTGAAAACCGGCACAACGTTGATTAACGCCATGTGGCTGCCCAACATGTTGCTGGCTCTTTCGCTCACCGGCATGATGCACTACTGGACTCTGCTGCTCACGCGCAGCCGGCTCGCAGGTTTCATCGCGCCCTTACTCGTGCTCTTCAGCGGCGGACTCGGTTGGACGTGGATCTTAATGGAACTCCACAACAGTGATGGCGGACTGGTCTGGCTGTTGCAGCATCTCACGCACGACTACACGATTGGCCCCGACAGTATTCTGCGCTGGGGCAATTCGCTGACCACTTTGTTCGTTCCGCAGCGCAGTATATTGATGGGCATCCCGCTGGCCCTGGTGGTGTTCTGTCTCTGGTGGAAATCGCTGGATTCTGCGGAAGAAAAGAATCCAGGCGGATCATCACCCAACTTCGCGATGATCGCCGCCGGCATCTTCGCCGGACTTCTGCCGCTCGTCCACGCGCATTCTTTTCTGGTCGTCATGGGCATGGCCGCCTGCCTTACCATCATCTTCCGCAAGCAATGGAAAGCCTGGGCCAATTTCTTCGCCGCTGCGCTGGTCGTCGCTCTACCGCAAGTTCTCTGGCTTTCGCACACCGGCGCCGTGAACGCGCAAAGCTACATCGGCTGGTATCCCGGATGGGACCACATCACGCACACCGCCAACTACAACGTCGCGGCTTTCTGGCTGGTCAACACCGGTTTCTTTATTCCTGTGTTGCTCATCGCGCTGCTGGTGCGCGAAGAAGGCTTTGCACTGGACCGCAAGCTGTTGCTGTTCTATTTGCCGTTTTTGCTGTGCTTCATCGTCCCCAATCTCACGCGGGTAGCTCCGTGGATATGGGACAACATCAAGGTCCTGTTCTACTGGTATATCGCTTCCACTCCGCTGGTGGCCTGGGCGCTGGCCCGCGGACTCAAAAATAAATCATGGCGCTGGGTCGCTGGCGGCGCGCTGGCGGCCATGTTGCTTTCCGGAGCGATTGACGTTTTCCACGCCGCTTCCGGTGAGGCCGCTTTCCGCGAATTCACTCCACAGGACGTTGCAGCCGCCCGCCTCATCATGGAAAAGTCGGCTCCGCGGGCCTTAGTCCTGCACGCGCCAATCTGGAATTCCGCGGTCTTTTTAACCGGACGGCGCTCGCTGCTCGGATATCCTGGCTGGATTGCTTCCCGGGGACTTAACTCCAGGCAGCGTGAAGCTGATATACAGCACATATATTCCGGTTTGCCGGATGCGGACGCGCTTCTGCGGCAATATCATATTGACTACGTACTGATTGGCCCGGCAGAACAAACATCCATGCGCATCAACGAACCATTCTGGTCGCGGTATTCCAAGGTGGCGGAAACGCCAGGATACCGTCTCTACAAGACCAGCGCAGTAGAAAGGGCAGAACGATGAAAGTTGGAATTCTTACCGGTGGCGGCGATTGTCCTGGACTCAACGCGGTAATCCGCGCGGTGGTCCGCAAAGGCGTGTTTCACTACAACGACGAATTTGTAGGCTTCATGGAAGGCTGGCGCGGCGTGATGGAAAACATCATCATGCCCCTGGATCTTGAGGCGGTGGGCGGCATTCTGCCCCGCGGCGGCACTATTCTGCGTTCGTCGCGTACCAATCCGGCCAAGAAAGAAGGCGGACTGGAACGCTGCATCGCCAACTTGAAAAAAGAAAAGGTCGACGCGCTGGTGGCCATCGGCGGCGATGACACGCAGTCCGTGTCGCAAAAGCTTTTTGAGCTCGGCGTGCACGTGGTGGCCGTTCCCAAGACCATTGACAATGACGTGGGCGGAACAGAAGTCTGTTTCGGGTTCGACACCGCTGTGAGCATCGCCACGGAAGCCATTGACCGTCTGCACACCACGGCCGAAGCCCACAATCGCGTGATCATGGTGGAAGTAATGGGCCGCAATTCTGGATGGATCGCCATCTATGCCGGAATTGCAGGCGGCGCCGATGTGATCCTGATTCCTGAGCGTCCGTTTGATATTGAAGACATCGCGGCAACGCTCAAGCGCCGCCACCAGCGCGGACGTTACTTCAGCATCATCGTTGTGGCCGAGGGCGCTAAACCCAACAGCTCAGCAGGTGTTGTCACGGAAAGCGACAAGGTTGACGAATTTGGACACGAACGTTTAGGCGGTATTGGCAACGTGCTGGCGCGCGAGATCGAAAAACGTACTGGGTTTGAAACCCGCGCGGTGGTCCTGGGACACACGCAACGTGGCGGTTCGCCCACGTCGTTTGATCGCATGCTGGCCACGCGTTATGGCATTGGAGCCATTGACCTGGTCCATCGCGGCGAGTGGGGATCCATGGTAGCCATTCAAGCCAACCACATCACATCCGTGCGCATTGCGGACGCCATCTCCAAGACGCGTTATGTCGGCCAGGAATTTATTGACGTTGCTCTAAGCCTGCATGACAAGCAGGAAGAAAAAGCGCTGCGGTAGACGCTTTTTCATGGTGTCGCGCGTGGCAGTTCTGCATTCGTGTGATCAGTACGGTTGTTGGTGACTCCCGGTTGTTGCCGTGATTCGTGGATTTTGCCATACCGAGAGCTCAGTCTTTCACGTCCTCTGCGGATAAGAAGGATCTTTGTTCCGCGACAGTCCAGCGCCGTAGGCGCGACAGCGAGCGAAGCGAGCGTAGCCCAGGCCGGAAGGCCTGGGGTAGCCAGAAAGAACACGAAGAGCCCCAGCGGGGCGACACAAATTTCGCGCATGTCTGTCGCAGGTCAACATCCGTCTGCTTTCCACGCCGCATCAGACTCCATGTTTTAGAATGATGCGGTAGACATGGCACAGGTCTCCGCCAAACCGGGAATCACCAAGGCCGAACTCAGGGAGCGCAAAGAAGAAGCGGCCGCTGAACCCGTGCCTTTTGCGCAACGCCGCTTCTTTGGCCTCACCATCTGGACATGGGCCTGCGCCGCGCTCCTTTTGGCCGCTTCCGCTATTCGTCTCTACGACCTCAGCGCCAAAGTCATGCACCATGACGAAGGCGTGAATGGCGTTTTTACTGCCACGCTGTTTCATCAAGGTGGGTACAAATACAACCCGGAGAATTTTCACGGACCAAGTCTGTATTACGCGGCGCTGCTCACCACCAGCGTTGCAAGTTTTTTTCATGGCCGCGAGGGCTTGAGCCTGTTCACCATCCGGTTGGTGCCGGCTCTGTTTGGCATCGGCGTAGTGTGGTTGCTGCTGTGCCTGCGTCGGTATCTGGGGACATTCGGAGCACTAGCCGCTGCCACGCTCGCCGCGCTCTCGCCAGGCATGGTTTTCTTCTCACGCTATTTCATCCATGAAATCATGTTCGTCTTTTTCACCCTGGGAATCATCGTTGCCTGGCTGAAGTACCGTGAAACGGCGCGACCGCGTTACTTCATTCTGGCGGCGGCATCCGCGGCGCTTTTGGGCACTACGAAAGAGACGTGGATCATCACCGTGGCCGTCTGGATGCTGGCTGTTCCTTGCATGCTGGCCTTCTACACGCTGTTCGGAAGCTACGCTGACGAAGCCGATAAGAAGAAAAGCAAGAAAGCAAAACTTGCTCAGCCGGAAACTTCGGCATTTCCGGCATGGAGCAACCAGCGTTTGTATGCCACCGCGGCGGGCGTCTTTGCCGGGATCTGGGTGGTGCTCTATTCGTCTTTCTTCATGAACTTTCCTCAGGGTGTGCTGGATTCCGTCCTCACGTTCAAAACGTGGTTCGCCACTTCGCAACATCACGATCACATGCACCCCTGGTCCACTTACCTGACGTGGATGTGGAAAGAAGAAGCGGCCATCCTTATTTTGGGCGCTTTAGGGACCTTGGTGGCCCTGGCTAAATCGACCAGCCGGTTTATGGTATTCACATCATTCTGGGCCATCGGGATTCTTGCGGCATACTCGCTTGTGCCCTACAAGACGCCGTGGCTCGACCTGAGCATTCTGCTTCCGCTCATCATTCTCGCCGGCTACGGACTGGGGCAAGCAGCGCAAGGCTGGCCTCGACTGGCGGCCGGGGGTTTGTTGCTGGCGGCGTGCGCTGTTTCCGGATATCAAGCCGTAGACCTGGCGTTCGTCGGTTATGACAACGACACGCATCCTTATGTTTACGCCCACACCAATCGTGACTTCCTTGTCTTGGTTGACGACGTGGAGTCCATTGCGGCGCATTCCGGTGACGGCAAACAACTAGGCATCACCATCATGGCGCCGGAACACTGGCCCCTGCCGTGGTATCTGCGCGACTATCCCAAAGCGGGTTACTGGGGCAAGGTTGTGGACACGCAAGAGCCGGTGATCATCGCCTACGACTCGCAGCTCGACGAAGTAAACCGCCGCTTCGGCGAGCGCTACCGCATCATCGGCAGTCACTACCTGCGCGGCAATAAATTGATTTTGTATTTACGCAAAGACCTGCAACCTTAGCCGGACGGCTTCATCGAATCAGATGTGCGATCTTAAATGGCTTCATCGAATAAGACGTGCGATTTAGGATGAGCGATCAAAGAACGGAGAACACGCTTTGCCTCCCACCACGCCTCAAGTGCCAGCAGAAGAAACCTGGAATGTCGTCGACGAATACTATAGGCAGTTGTTCATCCCCGCGGACGCGGCCCTGGACGCCACGCTCAAGAGCAGCGATGCCGCGGGATTGCCGGCCATCAACGTATCCGCGCCTGCCGGAAAATTGCTGCATGTGCTGGCGCGGTCAATTGGCGCACGGCGCATTCTGGAATTGGGTACCCTCGCCGGCTACAGCGCCATCTGGATGGCCCGGGCCCTTCCCGCTGACGGCAAACTGATTACCCTGGAATTTGACCCCAAGCACGCTGATGTCGCCCAAGCCAACTTTGCGCGGGCCGGCGTGGCCAGCAAAGTTGAAATTCGGCTGGGAGCGGCCCTGGACACGCTACCGAAACTCGTCGCTGAGGGCGCGGGCCCGTTCGACCTCATCTTTATTGACGCCGACAAGCAAAACTATCCGCACTACTTTACCTGGGCGCTGAAACTCTCGCGCCCGGGCACATTGATCCTTGCCGACAATGTCGTTCGCAAAGGCGCAGTGGCCGACGCCCACACAACCGACTCGAACGTACAGGGCGTAAGGAAGATGAACGAACTCATTGCCGCCGAGCCGCGCGTTACGGCCACCGCCATGCAGACCGTAGGCAGCAAAGGTTATGACGGCTTGGCTTTTGTACTGGTCGTCGGGTAAAAAAGCGGCGTAAAGACGCCGAGTAAAGAAACATTTACATGGATCTCTGCGCCGTGAACTAAGCACATTGGCGCAAGACAAATCGCTTTGCGACGCGTCTATAATCCTGCCATGTCTTCCCTGATCCAGAACATCCGTTACGGCGCCCGTATGCTGTTCAAAAACCCGGGATTCAGCATTGCGGCCATTTTGACGTTGGCCTTGGGCATCGGCGGCAACACCGCCATCTTCACGATTACAAGCGCGCTCATGCTGCGTCCTTTGCCCTATCAAAACCCGCAGGAACTCGTTACCCTCGACGGCCAGGACAAAACGGGCCACAGCCGGTGCTGCACGCTCGGCTGGACTGATCTGATCCGCGAACGCAACAACTCATTTTCAGGATTTGCCGTCAGCACCATCGACAACCTCAGCATGACCGGTCACGGCGAGCCATTACAGGTGGCCGCCGGACGTGTTTCGCCGGGATTCTTTGAGACCTTGGGCGTGAAACCGGAAGTAGGACGTTCTTTCCTTCCTGAAGAAGGCACACCGGCGGGCAAGCCGGTCGTCATGATCAGCGATGAGCTGTGGCATAAGACTTTCGGCGGCGATCGCAATGTGGTGGGCCAGAGCATTACGCTGGACTCCACGCTGTACACAGTGGTCGGTGTGACGCCGGCCGGCGTTCAGTTCCCCTTCCTGGGGCCGGCCGATGTTTGGACGCCCCGTTATTTCGAATATTCTCTCTTCACACCGGAGCGGCTGCGCATGGGCGTGGGATACCTGGGCGCCGAGGCCCGATTGAAGCCGGGTGTTTCCCGGGAAAAAGCGCTGGCGGAACTGCAGGTTCTGCGCCAGCAATATGCCAAGGAAAATCCGGCCATGCCGGATGCCGATCCGGAAATCGCCGTCGTGTTGACCAACCTGCAGGATTCGCTGGTTTCGAACTTCCGCAAGATGTTGTTATTTCTCTCTGGTGCCGTCGGCCTGGTGCTGCTGATCGCCTGCGCCAACGTGGCCAGTCTTTTGCTATCCCGCGCGCTGGCCCGCAAGAAAGAAGTTGCGGTGCGGGCCGCCCTGGGCGCACAACGCAGCACGCTCATTTTTCAACTGCTGACAGAAAACGTATTGCTGTCACTGCTCGGCGGCACTCTGGGACTTGGCCTGAGTTGGGCCGCCACAAAATATCTTGCGACATCGGCCCAGGGCAATCTCCCGCAGGGCTTTCCCATTACCATGGACGCGCGCGTGCTCCTGTTTACGCTGGCGCTTTCCGTCCTCACCGGGCTGCTCTTCGGAATCTTTCCCGCGTTGCAACTTTCCCGGACCAATGTGAATGAAACATTGCGGGATGAAGGCCGCGGCTCCACGGGCGGCCATCGTCGCGTACAGATTCGCGGCCTGCTCGTTGTGGGACAGGTTGCTCTTTCGCTCATGCTGCTGATCGGCGCCACGCTGCTGGTTCGCAGCTTCTCCAGGCTCATGCAGGTTGATCCGGGGTTTGACCCGCGGAACGTGATCACCATGAACGTGTCTTTGCCCACGGTGAAGTATGCTGATGCGCAAAAACAGATCGCCTTCTTTGACGATGTCCTGCGCCGCGTTTCCACCCTGCCCGGCGTCCGCTCCGCTGCCATTTCCGCCGCGCAATGTCCAACGACCGGGGGCCGCTTGTTGCAGAGCCCGCGAAAATTCATGGATTGACGAAATTCGGGCAGGCGAAAAAACGCGATAATTCGGATTTGATAACGACAGCTCTCCCCACCGAACC
>JANXPR010000327.1 GCA_025357215.1 Acidobacteriaceae bacterium
CTTTTCGTCTTTTTGCGGCGACGTTGGAGCGCCCCGTGACTGTGCCTCATCCTTTGCTGGTAGTAATTCTCGGTCCAACCGCCAGTGGCAAAACCTCTTTGTCGCTGTTCTTGGCCGAACAACTGCGCGGCGAGATTGTCAGTTGTGATTCTGTTGCCGTTTATCGCGAATTTGAAATTGGCACGGCCAAGCCGGCTCTCGCCGATCGCCGGCGTATTCCGCACCATCTGATTGACGTAGTCTCGCCTACTGAGGCGATGACCGCCGGCGACTACGCTCGCCTCGCGCGCCAGGCACTACAGGAAATTCATTCTCGCGGAAATTTGCCGATTGTAGTCGGCGGTACCGGGCTCTATCTGCGTGCACTGCTGGAAGGTTTATTTGTAGGTCCTCCGCGATCAGAGGAACTACGCACTCGTCTGCGCGACCGTGCGGATAAACGTGGCGCCACTTATCTTCACGGCATTCTGCAACGGCTCGATCCCAAGGCTGCCGCGGCCATCCACGCCAATGACGTGCCCAAAGTCATTCGCGCTTTGGAAGTCTCGATCAGTGCGCGCCGTCCCATGACCGGCCTCTGGGAGCAGGGCCGCGATCCGCTTCAAGGGTTCCGAATTCTCCGCGTGGGCCTCAATCCCGATCGTGACGCTCTCTACCAGCGCATCAACCTGCGCGCCGCGGAAATGTTCCAGCACGGACTGGTGGAAGAAACTCGCGAGTTGATTGCGCGCCATGGACCGGCCGTTGGCCCGCTGGCTTCGCTTGGATACTCACAAGCCGCGGAACTGATTACCGGAAAAATCACGCTCGAACAAGCGGTTACCGCCGCGCAACAAGGCCATCGCAATTACGCCAAGCGGCAAATGACCTGGTTTCGCCGCGAACCGGACGTCACCTGGTATCAAGGGTTCGGAGACGACCAGAAAATTCAAGAAGATATTTTGCGGTTGGTTGAAGCGAAGCAAAAATAACGGATGTTATTCGCTCCGGGATTGTTTGTTTGCACGCAAGCGCTTCAATCCCACACCAATCGCCGCGCCCAATGCGGCGGAAAAAATCAGCGCGATTGTGTAGTCGGCCTTCACGAAAGGAAACATCGCAACGGAGTGACCAGAATGATGGCGAACGCAAGTTTGTTTTTCTGAACCACGTCCATCGCGCGTTCTCCTTCCTGAACTCCGGGCGCTCTTCCGCGAACTGCCGAGTCATCTTAACCTTCTGCACAAAAATGCATGCATTTTTATGTTGACAATGCAACACCAGTACCTCAATATCTTGTGTGTAGCCGGGTTTCGCCACCAGCAGTGGGGCTGCCCGGGTAGAACGGGCTCCAAGGAATCAAATTTTTTAAGGAGGAGATCAACATGGCTGCTAAGAAAAAGGCTGCAAAGAAAAAAAAGAAAAAGTAGTTTCTTCGCGGAGCCAAGTCTCCGTGAAAACCTTCAAGGGAAAATAGTTATTACGGGGTGTTCGTTCAGAACACCCTTTTTATTTTGCCCGGAACAATCCATGTGCCATTCCAAGCGCAGCAAGAAGTCTCTTCCGCCGCCGCAAGGGAAACACGTCAAGCTTGCGCCCACTAACACTTGTGTAATGCATGCGCTGCGCAATGTCTTTTCCCCTCCGCGCCCTTTGCGTCCTCTGCGGTGAAAGCCTTAGATCTTTCGTCCCATCGCCTCACCGTGACACCCATCACATCCTCTTTGGTCACACATGCAGGATCATAAAAAGACCCAACGTCCCTCGGGACGTCTTAAGGAGGAATAGGGCCGTGCTACCCATCATCCGTCGTTTGCGGCCCTATTTTGCAATCATATGAGTAACCGGTCTCAAGTCACTATTGACGGCAATGAAGCCGCCTACGTCGCCCACAAAATCAACGAAGTCATTGCCATCTACCCCATCACGCCATCATCGGCCATGGGCGAGTGGTCTGATCAATGGTCATCTGAAGGCAAGGTCAATATCTGGGGCTCGGTGCCGCACGTGGTTGAAATGCAGAGTGAAGCCGGTGCCGCTGGAGCGCTGCACGGCGCCCTGCAAGGCGGATCGCTGGCCACTACGTTTACCTCGGCCCAGGGTCTGCTCTTGATGATCCCCAACATGTACAAGATTGCCGGCGAACTTACGCCCGCCGTGATGCATGTGGCCGCGCGTTCTCTGGCCACGCACGCACTCTCCATTTTCGGCGACCATCAGGACGTGATGGCTGTCCGCCAGACCGGATGGGGCATGCTGGCCTCGAATTCCGTACAGGAAGTGATGGACTTCGCCTTGATCTCGCAGGCCGCATCCATGGAAGCCCGTATTCCGTTCGTTCATTTCTTTGACGGGTTCCGTACTTCGCATGAAGTCAGCAAAGTCGAGCAGCTTTCTATCGACGACCTGCGCGCCATGATCACGGACGATCTGGTCCATCGTCACCGCAAGCAGGCGCTAACGCCCGAGCATCCGTTTATTCGTGGCACGGCACAAAATCCTGACGTCTTTTTCCAGGCCCGTGAAGCTTCCAATCCTTATTATCTTGCCTGCCCGCTCATCGTGCAGCAGGCCATGGATAAATTCGCCGCGCTTACCGGACGCCAATATCATCTGTTCGACTACGTGGGCGCGCCCGATGCCGAGAGCGTCATCGTGATCATGGGCTCCGGCGCTGAAGTGGTGGAAGAAACCATTGCGCACCTGAACGCTCACGGCGCAAAATACGGTCTGCTCAAAGTCCATCTGTATCGTCCGTTTTCCATTGAGCATTTCCTCAAGGCCCTGCCGCCCACGGTGGAAGCCATTGCCGTGCTCGACCGCTGCAAGGAACCCGGCAGCATCGGCGAGCCGCTGTATGTCGATATCGTAAGCGCTCTGAGTGAAGCGGAGTCGCAGACCGCGCATCTTGTCCAGCCTCTGCCCAAAGTCATTGGCGGACGTTACGGCCTCTCCTCAAAAGAATTCACGCCGGCCATGGTTAAGGGCGTCTTCGACGAGCTGAGCAAAGAGCGCAGCAAAAAGCATTTCACCGTCGGCATCTTTGATGACGTTACCCACACCAGCATCGATTTCGATCCCACCTTTACTACCGAAGCCCCTGATACCGTCCGCGCTCTCTTCTACGGACTCGGCTCCGATGGCACCGTGGGCGCCAACAAAAATTCCATCAAGATCATTGGCGAAGACACGGGTCTCTACGCGCAAGGCTATTTCGTGTATGACTCCAAGAAGTCCGGATCGCTTACGATTTCGCACCTGCGCTTTGGCCCTAAGCCGATTCAGTCCAGCTACCTGATCACGGAAGCCAGCTTCGTGGCCTGCCACCAATCCGCATTCTTGGAGCGCATTGACGTTTTGAAGTATGCGCAGCCCGGCGCCACTTTCCTGCTGAACAGCCTGTTCGGCCCAGAAGAAGTCTGGAACATGCTGCCGGAAGCCATTCAGCATGAGATTGTCGCCAAGCAGCTTAAGTTCTACGTGATTGACGCTTACCAAGTGGCCAAGGCCACCGGCATGGGCGGCCGCATCAACACCATCATGCAGACCTGCTTCTTCGCCATCAGCAACGTGCTGCCGCGCGAGCAAGCCATCACCGCCATCAAGAACGCTATCCGCAAAACCTACGGCAAGCGTGGCGCCGCCGTTGTGGACCGCAACTTCCAGGCCGTCGATGAAACGCTCCAGAATCTTTTCGAAGTGAAAGTCCCGGCCACCATCACCAGCCGCCTGCAACTGCGCCCGCCGGTGGCGGACACCGCTCCGGACTTTGTGCGCAACGTGCTCGGGCCCATCATCCAAGGCAAAGGCGACGCTCTACCCGTAAGCGCTCTGCCCATTGACGGAACGTTCCCCAGCGGCACCGCGCAGTGGGAAAAACGCAACATCGCCCTGGAAATTCCCGCCTGGGACAAAGACCTTTGCATTCAATGCGGCAAGTGCGTCCTCATGTGTCCGCACGCCGTTATCCGTGCCAAAGTGTATGACGACGATAAACTCGCCGCCGCGCCGGAGGGCTTCCTCTCCGCGCCTGCGCGCTGGAAAGATATGGGGCACATGAAGTATTCGCTCCAGGTTTCTCCGGAAGACTGCACCGGATGCACGCTCTGCGTGGACGTTTGTCCGGCCAAGAGCAAGACTGACGCCAACCATCGCGCATTGAACATGGTCCCGCAACCGCCGATTCGCGAACGCGAAGTCCGCAACTGGGATTTCTTCCTCGGTCTGCCCGAATTTGACCGCGAAAAGCTCTCCTTCAGCCAGATCAAGGACGTACAGCTCATGCAGCCGCTCTTTGAATTCTCCGGCGCATGTTCCGGCTGCGGCGAAACGCCGTATATCAAGCTGATGTCGCAACTCTTTGGCGACCGTACCATCGTGGCCAACGCCACCGGCTGCTCTTCCATCTACGGCGGCAACCTGCCCACCACGCCTTACAGCAAAAATAAAGATGGACGCGGCATTGCCTGGGCCAACTCACTCTTTGAAGACAACGCCGAGTTCGGCCTGGGGCTCCGGCTCTCGCAAGACCAGCAAAACCAATACGCGCGCGAACTCCTGCTGCGCTTGTCACCGCTGGTCGGTGTGGAACTGGCACGTACTATTCTTGAAGCCAATCAGTCCGGCGAAGCCGGCATCCATGCGCAGCGTGAGCGCGTTGTGGAGCTCAAGAAACATCTGACCGTCCTCGCCAAAACCAACCCAGAAGCCCGCAACCTGGAGATCGTGGCCGACGAACTCGTCAAACGCAACGTCTGGATCGTCGGCGGCGACGGCTGGGCCTATGACATTGGTTACGGCGGCCTGGCCCACGTTCTCGCCTCCGGACACAACGTCAACATCCTGGTCCTGGATAGCGAAGTTTATTCCAACACCGGCGGGCAGACTTCCAAGTCCACGCCGCGCGCTGCCGTGGCGCGTTTCTCCGCTGGCGGCAAGTCAACGCCTAAAAAAGACCTGGCGTTGATGGCCATGGTCTACGGCAATGTTTACGTCGCGCGCGTGGCTCTGGGTGCCCAGGACATGCAAACGCTCAAAGCTTTCAATGAAGCCGAAGCCTTCAACGGACCTTCCATCATCATCGCCTACGCGCACTGCATCGCCCACGGTATCGACATGACGCACGGTCTCTGCCAGCAAAAACTGGCCGTCCAGTCTGGTCACTGGCCGCTCTTCAGGTACAATCCTGCGCTGGCTGAAAAGGGTGAGAACCCCATGCAGCTGGATTCAAAAGCGCCCTCGATTCCGCTGGAAGATTACCTCTATAATGAGACGCGCTATACCGCACTCAAGCAGAGCCATCCAGAGGAAGCCAAACACTTGCTGGCGCAAGCCCAGCAGGACGTGGCGGAGCGCTGGAAGATTTACGAAAACTGGGCCAAGAGACCGGTACAGATGCCTGTGAACGGTAAAGGCCAGTAAGAGAATCTTTTTAGAAACAAATTGACCATCCGCTGCACGCAGAGAAAGCAAGTTTGTCATCATCCTTGCGATCCTAATGCTTTGCGTCTTTGCGTCCCTGGCGGCAAAACCCATTCGGAGGACACCTCACGTGAAGACCGTTTTCGTAGTTGGCGCAGGTCCGGCGGGACTTTTTGCAGCACAGAAGATTGCCCAGGCCGGACACGAGACCTTCATCATCAATCGCGACATCAAGCCCGGCGGCCTGGCCGAGTACGGCATTTATCCCACCAAGGACAAAATGAAGATCGGCTTGCGCAAGCAGTTCGCCAAAGTGCTGAGCCTTCCCAACGTTCATTACTTCGGCCACGTGCCCGTCAGCAACCAGTCCAAAATCTCCATCCCGGACCTTCAAGCATTTTCTCCGACGGCCACCGTGTTTGCCGTGGGCGCGCAGGGTACCAAGAAGCTGGGCATCCCGGGTGAGACGGCCAAGGGCGTGTACGCGTCAAAAGATTTTGTTTACAGCTACAATCTGCTGCCGCCATTTACGTCCATGGATTTCTCCACCGGCAAAAAGGTGGCGATCATCGGCATGGGCAACGTGATGGTGGATATCGCCCGCTGGCTGCTGATTGACTCGCCGGTGAAGACGGCGGAAGAAGTTACGGTCATCGCGCGCCGCGGACCGTTTGAGGCCAAGTTCGACAAAAAAGAATTCGATCACGTGGAAGAATTCCTTGACCGCAAGCTTTTTGACGAAGAACTGCAGCGCATCCAGCCGCAGCTGGCCTCCGTTGGACAAGACTTGAGTAAACTGGCCGAAGACACTTTCCCAATTCTGGCCAAGCCTGCGCAGGAAGTAAAAGGTCCGCGCATGCGTTTCCGTTTCCTGTGCTCACCTCAGGCCATTAATGCGGACACCAACGGCCGCATCAATCGTCTCACCGTTGTGGAAAATGTTTTGTCGGAGCGTGATGGCTCCATCTCCTGCAAAGCCACCGACAAAACCGCCGACCTCGACATCGACACCATCATCTTCGCCATCGGTGACGTGGCTGATCCCGCCGTGGGCCTGCCGTACTCCCGCGACTCCTATGTCACGAACCCCGAGCCGGGCGAAGATCCGAAACGCTCTGCCGCTTACGAGCTCTTTGATCCGGCCAACAAAAAAGTACTCGACGGAACATACGCTGTAGGCTGGGCGCGCAAGGCCAGTGACGGACTCGTGGGCATCGCTCGCTATGACGGCGAAGTCGGCGCCGGACACGTCCTGAAATTCCTGGAATCCGCAGGCGACGGAAAGTCCATCACCGCGCAACAAGTGCAAGGCCTCTTCGAAAGCAAGAGTATTCAAGTTGTCAGCAAAGCCGATATCGAAGCCTTAGGGCGCGCCGAAGAACAAGTCGCCAAGGAACGCAACCTGTCGTGGTTCAAATACGACAAAGACGAAGCCATGCTCGCCGCCATCGAAGCCGCCAAGAGCAAG
>JANXPR010000340.1 GCA_025357215.1 Acidobacteriaceae bacterium
CACGCGCTTGCTGGCCCATTTGATTGACGTTTCAGACGCCAGTGGACGTCCTGACCCGGTAAAAGACTTCAACGTGATCATGACCGAGCTCAAGAGTTTTGGCGCAGGTCTTGAAAAGAAGCCCATGGTCGTGGTGGCGGCGAAACTCGACGTTGCGAACCCAGACAAACTCACTGCGCTGCGCAAGCATTGCAAGAAATTGAAGCTCGACTTATACGAAATCTCCGCCGTCACCGGCAAAGGCATTCCCGAACTGAAATATGGTTTGGGCAAGCTCGTGGTAGCGATCCGTGCCGACAAGTACGTGGCGCTCAAGCCTATAAAGAGGGCAGGCGCCAAGCCCGTTCGGAAATCCTCGTCAGCTTCTTCCCGGAAAGCCAAGCCGGTGCTTAAAGCGGCCGCTAAGCCTGCACCGAAGAAAGCTGTCTCCGCGCGAAGCGCCCGCAAAAAAGCAATCAAGAAAAACATGCGGCGTATTCCCAAGCGCGCGGCGTTCAAGAGCCGAAAGACCAGATAGAACGGAAAGAGCAGATAGCAGTCTATGAAAGTCGCATTCTTTGGCGGAACGTTTGATCCGGTGCATCGCGGACACCTCGCGGTGGCGCGCGCCGCTGCGGACAAGTTCGGCCTGGACCGCATCTACTTTGCTCCGGCAGATATTCCTCCGCACAAGCAAAAGCGCAAGCTGGTGGATTTTCAGCACCGCTTTGCCATGCTGGCCCTGGCCACGGCGGACGACAAGCGTTTTGTACCTTCTCTGCTCGACGCGCACACCGGCGCGCCGAACTACTCGATCGACACTGTGCGGCGTTTGAAGACGATGCTCAAGAAGACGGACAAGCTCTACTTCCTGATTGGCATGGACGCGTTCAAAGACATTGCCAGCTGGCGTCAGCCGGAAGAATTATTTGCCGAATGTGAATTCATCGTCGCCAGCCGGCCGGGATTCTCACTCACGCAGGTGTGCGCGGTTCTTCCCCAGAGTTTGCGGCCGTCAGTAGCCACAATAAAGCAGCGCAGTCTTCGTATGCGGCAGAGCGGCCATAGTACAGCAACTAAAAGCCCAGTCGCGCACCAGGCATCCGCCGAAAACGGCCACGTGATATTGCCCGGAGTGACTGTCCACTTGCTGCCAGACGTCCACGAACGCGTTTCGTCCACGCAGATTCGGGCCGCCGCCGCAAAGTCTGTTAAGCAACTGAGCCGCTATGTCCCGCTAGACGTCGCCGAATATGTAAGGAAGGAGCGGCTGTACGTCGCTCCGGGCGAATCGAGGCAAAAAGAGGCGGTCCGGCGCGGCAAAATGCTATCTTTGCAACAGGGCAGTCAGCATCGCTAAATGATCGGCTGACGCCGATTTCAGCGGAAATCCAAACAACAAATATTCTCGAGCAGTCATTGGAACGGAGTCATAAGAAAACCGAATGAGCCAAACGATCAGGCAACAGGTAGCCAAAGCCGTAATCGCCGTTGAGAGCAAGAAAGCTGAGAACATTGTCATCCTTGAAATGGACCGCAATTCCGGCGCATTTACCGACTATTTTTTGGTCTGTACCGGCGCCAATCCGCGGCAGGTCCAGGCCATTACCGACGAAGTTGACCGCCAACTTTCCGCTATCGGCCAGGAGCCCAACAGCAAGGAAGGCTACAAACAGGCCGAGTGGGTGCTGCTGGATTACGTCCATTTTGTGGTGCACGTATTCTCGGAACGCGCGCGTAAATTCTACGACCTGGAACGGCTCTGGAAGTCAGCAAAGAAGCTGAAGCCCGCGGATCTGCTGAAGCCGGAAGCTAAGAGACCGGCGGCGAAGGCGACTGCAAAGAAAGCGCCGGCGAAGAAGGCCGTGAAAAAAGTTGCCGCGAGGAAGACGACAAAGAAAGCCGCGAAGCGGTTGGCGAAGAAGAAGCCCGCGCCCAAGCGCAAAGCCGCGGCGAAACCAAAGCCGAAAACATTGAAAGCAAAATCAAAGAAGCGCCGCTAAAGCCGCGTTTTTGAAGGTTTCGCACAGGGGTCGTCTGGCTCGGGGCAATCACTCATCCGACATGTACCGCCCCCAATTCGTAACGTTACATTCATCTCAAGGACCTTCTTATTGTCGGGTACGACTGCATTGATGCACTGGGTCCTGAAGTCCCTCTTTGAGAAGCACACCTTGTAGTTGTGATGGGCTCGCAGCTCTAACAAATATTTACCAAGGTCATCGCTACAAGTGCGAACAGAGTGTGGGAAAGGATCATCTTTGCCGCTGTCTGAAAGCGCTACCACATAGGTGCCGGGGATGATTGCCCCCTGGGGATCCAGGACGTCGCCTGCCAAAACGCCCTTCGGCAGAGGCCATGCCAAGAGTAGGAAAAGTCCGACACAGGACACTATCCGCATATAAGGAGGAACGCCGCATTCCTGCCTTCTTGCGTTGAAGGTATCGCCATTGGGCGCTCTAAATGTTACCGTCGTAAGAGTGAAACTTCAGATCGCCTGGATTGGCAAGACAAAAGAACCGGCTATTCGCGACTTGACCGAAGAATATCTCAAGCGCATTGGACGTTATCTGAGCGCCGAATCGCACGAAGTCGCCAGCGAAGCCGCGCTGCTGGAGCTGACACAGGAAAAAGCCGGACGCACCCGGCCAGTCCTAGTTTTGCTTGA
Organism: Acidobacteriaceae bacterium; assembly: GCA_025357215.1. Taxonomy (GTDB): domain Bacteria; phylum Acidobacteriota; class Terriglobia; order Terriglobales; family Acidobacteriaceae; genus Angelobacter. The sequence goes on from JANXPR010000340.1 coordinate 2,648, forward strand.
TTCCCGTGGCCGGCAGTTTACTTCAGAAGAATTCGCCGAGCTGCTGCGCGACCAGCAGGACCGCGGCACCCAGAACTTATTTTTCGCCGTCGGCCCGGCGGACGGTTTCAGCGACAAAGCACGGGCTTCGGCTGATCTCACCCTATCTTTCGGCAAAATGACCTTGGCCCACGAATTGGCGCGTATTGTTCTGCTGGAACAGGTCTACAGGGCATTTACAATCTTAAAAGGCCACCCTTACCACACGGGGCACTGAAAAAGAGCAATTGGCACTTAGCAATTGGCAGTTGGCCAAACCAAAACCAGAGGCTTAACGGCTTACTGGCCAAAGCTAAGAGCCAAAGGCCAAGAGCTAAGAGCCAATCATGACTGACGTACATCGCGGACTCATTATTGTGAATACCGGCCCGGGCAAAGGCAAGACCACCGCCGCCATGGGGACGGGCTTGCGAGCCGTCGGTAACGGCATGAAAGTATTGATGTTACAGTTCCTCAAGGGCTCCTGGCACTATGGCGAACTGGATGCCGTAAAGGCCTTTGGCGACAACTTCATCATGAAGCAGATGGGCCGCGGCTTTGTAAAAGTGGGTGGCGCGGAGACTGATCCCGAAGACATCCGGATGGTGGAGGAAGCCTGGCAAGGGGCCGCCGACGCTATTCTCTCTGGCAAATGGGACCTGGTCATCCTGGACGAAATCAACTACGCCATCAGTTACGGCATGCTCGATCCGGCCAAGGTGGCGGAGGTCCTGAAGCGTAAACCTGAGCAGGTACATGTGATCTTGACGGGGCGCAACGCCCATCCGACAATAATTGACCTGGCCGATACGGTCACGGAAATGAAGCAAGTAAAGCATGCCTACGAAAAG
>JANXPR010000356.1 GCA_025357215.1 Acidobacteriaceae bacterium
AAAGATAGACACCGCGCACAGACCGATCCGCGGTACAGCCGACGCCAAAGTTACTATCGTGGTCTACGACGACTTCCAATGCCCTTTCTGCGCCAAGATGTACGTAACCATGTTCAGCGAAGTGATGACCCGGTATCGTGACAAGGTGCGCATCTTGATCAAGGACTTCCCTCTCACCGACGCTCATCCCTGGGCCATGCGCGCCGCCGTGAATTCCCAATGCCTGGCGCAACTGGACAGCGAAGCGTACTGGGAATTCTCTGACCGTGTGCACACCACGCAGCAGGAAATCACGCAGCAAACCAAAGCACCGTCCGCACAATCCGCATCTCCCCTGGACGCGCTGGCCGTGGAAGTTGGACAAAAGCATGGCGTGAACGCAAACGCCTTGCATGCTTGCCTTGCGAAACAGGACCGCTCCACGGTTGAGGCTTCCATGCGTGAAGGCCAGGAACTGGGCGTAAGCGCCACGCCAACCTTCTTCGTCAACGGACAGGAACAGGAAGGCGTGCTTACACCGGAACAGCTCCGTGCTTTGCTGGACCGGGCCATCAGCGAGGCTGCGGCTGGCTCCCAGCAAAAATAGTTCTCCCTGGCCACAGCTAGCTTTGCAACTTCGCGCCGATTTCCTTGAGTAGAGCTTCGATGCGCGACAAGTCAACTGTTCCCGCGGGCAGGCCGCCCTGGGCCAGTTCCGCGCTGCCGCCGCCGCGTCCGCCAAGCTGGGCCATGGCGTCTTTCAACTGCTGACCCATATTCGATTTCATGCCCGGACTTTGCGCGAACACCAGCGTCGTTTGTCCGGAGCCGGAAGCAAGCAAAGCAACAACGTCATTCTTTGCGGCCGTAAGCTTTTGCGCCAACAGTTTAATGAAGACCGCGTCACGTTCGGCAAAGACCGCAGTCAGTACGCGCGGTGCGGATGTGATCGCAGACAACATCCGTTCAGCTTCCAGTTGCGCGATTTCTTCCAGTAGCTTGTGCTGCATCTTGCTGGCCGTCTTGGCGTCGTCCAGAAGTTTGCGTACCTGTTGCGGCAGTTCATGAATGTGCGCGGAAAGCAACCCAGCGGTTTCCGTGAGCGTGCTGTAGTCCTGTCGCGCTGTGGTCACAGCGCGCAGTCCGCAGACAAACTCCACGCGCACACCTTGCTTCACCTTCTCGGTTTTACGAACAAAGATGCAGCCAATCTGCCCCGTAGCCCGGACATGCGTACCGCCACAGGCGCACAAATCGAAATCCTTGATGTCAATCAACCGCAAGTCGCCGGTTTGCTTCGGAGGAAGTTTTCGCAAACCAAGTTGCCGCGCTTCTTCCAGAGGCACAAACCGGATACTGACGGGACGATCCTCCGCGATAACCTCATTGGCCAGCCGCTCGACTTTCTGCGCCTGGGCGGAAGTAAGCGCCGCCGTTTCTAAATCAATCGTGCAGCTCTCGTCACCCATGTGAAAGCTTATCGTCGGCATATTGAACAAACCGATGAAAGCAGCGGAGAGAACATGCTGACCCGTGTGTTGTTGGATGTGATCCAGACGCCGTGTTGCGTCGATGAACCCGTGGACTACCGCACCTTCTGGGACAGGTTCCGCAGTGAAATGCAGGACGTTCCCGTCTTCATGGTCCGTAACTTCCACCACGGCCACTTCTGTTTTGTCCGGCAATACAAGTTTGCCCGTATCAAACACCTGCCCGCCGCTTGTGGGATAAAAAGCCGTGCGATCGAGCACAATGGCGGCACGTCCATCGCGCTGCACAACGTCAACCACGCGCGCGTCAAACTCGTAGAGGAAGGAATCGTGATAGTAGAGGCGGTCAGTCATGAATAATTGCCAAAAGTGCCAGCATTGCCAAAAGTGAAAATTGATCGCCCGCGCCAAACCAATTTTGGCAATTTCGGCGATTTTGGCAATTTTTCAATTGGGTTGAATAATTCCCCCGATTTTTCTTGTCGCCGGCGCGGCCTGCTTAGGCGGCTCGGCGCTGATGTGCAGCGCTTCGGCAGTCACGTCAATATATTTCAACCCGGATCCAGTGTTAAACAACACAACTCTGTCTTTCGGCGTCAGGAAGCCTTGCGCGAGCAGAGCGTTGTAAGCCGGCAGACAGGCTGCGCCTTCAGGGGCCGCAAACAATCCTTCTGAACTGGCCCAGTCTTTTACTCCCTGGAAGATCTGATCGTCGGAAACGGAAATCGCCGTCCCGCCGCTCTTCTTCAGAATGTCCAGGATGATGTAATCCGCGTACGGTTTGGGAACGCGGAGACCAGAAGCCAGAGTCTGCGCGTTTTGCCACATCTCCGCGACGGGTTTGTGTTCGTTCCACGCTTTGGTCACGGGCGCGCAACCCGCAGCTTGAACGGAGATCATCTTCGGACGCTTCCCACCCGTCTTAAGCCAGCCCAGTTGTTCCATTTCGTCAAAGGCTTTCCACATGCCAATCAGACCAACGCCGCCGCCGGTTGGATAGAAGATGGCGTCCGGTAATTCCCAGTTCAACTGCTCGGCCACTTCATAACCCATGGTCTTCTTGCCTTCCACGCGAAACGGTTCTTTCAGCGTGGAGATATCAAACCAGCCTTCCGCGTGCTTGCGTTCGTTCACCATTTTGGCGCAGTCGGAGATCAGGCCGTCCACCAGTGTAACTTTTGCGCCGTACGCTTTGCATTCGACCAGATTTGCCAGTGGAACGTCTTGCGGCATGAAGATATGTGCTTCAATCCCCGCGGCTGCGCTGTAAGCGGCCAGAGCGCTGGCCGCATTGCCGGCGGAAGGCACTGCCAGCTTTTTCAATCCATATTGTTTGGCCATGGTCACCGCGGCACACAAACCGCGTGCTTTGAACGATCCAGTGGGATTGAGGCCCTCATCCTTTATATACACGTTGGGCGTGTGGCGACTGGGCAGCATCGGCGTGAAGCCTTCGCCCATGGTCACCGGCGAGTCACCCGGCAGGACTTCATGATAACGCCACATGCTGGCCACGCGTCCGCGCAGAGAGTCGGGTGTGAACTTGCCTTTCAGTGCGTCCAGGTCATAGCGGACATACAACGATCCGCCGTCTTTGGAGCAAAGAGTTTGAGGCTGGTCTGCGCTCAAGTGCTCGCCGCACTTGGTGCATTCAAGGTATGCGATTTTCGCCATGCGCTAAAGTCTAGCAAACGGCCTTACTCGTGGTACCTCTTCTCCCCTGCCGGTATCTCCACTTGCAACCGGTTTCCCGGCGAAGGCAGCGGACACGTGGTGTACGGGTTATAAGCGCACGGAGGGTTGTACGCTTTGTTGAAGTCCAATTCGACCTTGCCGTCCTTGACCGGATCGGTATCCAGGAACCGCGCAGCCTGGTAGGTTTCTTTCACGCTTGTCAGGTCGCGGAACACAAATGACAAGGTGCCGTCACTGTCGTCTCTTTGTGCTTCCAGCTTGTATTCTTTTCCGCTCAGGGAAAACGCCACGTAGCCCGCTACCGTAAGATGTTCGCGGTCACCCAGAACCGTTTGGATCTCCACGTCCCGCGGTTTGTCATACGGCACAAAATGCCCGGTCACTCGGTATGCTTCATTTACTGGGAACCACTTCAGTCCGTGGAATTCTTTCCGCAGCTTGCTGTTTTTGTCTTTCAGCCGGACAGAAAAACGCTCGCCGCTCCGGTGGACGTAAAGCATCAGATCGCCCAGGACCAGACGTTCGGTCGGCGAATCTGGCGGCAGCTCGGCGGACGTTACCTGCTTCCCGCCCATCGTCACCGGTACACCGGCGTTTACGTGCACAACCGTCTTGCCGGCATGAAAATCAAAATGGCCGGCGACAGCTGGGGCCGTGCCGGGCGGCAGCACAATGTCTCCATGTGGATCGGTGCCAAAGCGGTTTTCGCCCTCATGCAGCCAAAACAGTCCGGCCACGGTAAGCCAGCCCTTATCACTTGTCAGGCTGGCCTGATAATCCTGTCGCCACTTTTCAATCGCCTGCTGGTAAGGCGAGGCGGCTGCGTTAGCCAGGCTGAAAAATCCCAGACAGGCAAAAGCCAAAACACAAACACTGGTGGCAACTGCGGTGAATGCTTTGTTTTCCGATCGCATGGAGTTACTTCTTCCCTTCTGCCGCCGCTTCTTTCAATGACTTAGGATCAGACTTGTTCGAAGGCGACGCCTTCTGCAGCGCGTTCACCAGCAGATGGCCAGAAGCGGGTGTACCCACGGCATGCTGTCGCACAATCTGCCGCGCCGTTACTTCCTTGCCGTAAATCTTCTTGTTGGCACTGCCGTCAGACCGCAAAGTTGATCCTTCTAATGAGACGCCGGCAAAGAGTCCGCGTGAGCGCGAATAAGTGAGAATTTCCGCGTGCATCAGCACGTCGGTTGCAGCCTCTGCGTCACGTCCTTTGGGTCCGATGGCCGCGGACGCATCCGCGCCCAGCTTTACCTTGCTCTTTAACACCGAATCAACGCCCTTGGGATTCACTACCAGCAGAACAAAATCCGTGGCCTGTCCGCCCAGTTGGAATCCGATGTTGCCGCCTTCCAGCGCGTACATCGCCGGCGGCCCCCACGGTCCCTGGAAGCTTGCGCCGCCGCGGCAGGACATCGCGCCGCGTCCATAACTGCCGCCAACACCAATCGCCAGTTTCTTTACTGACGGGAAAACAATCACGCACTCCGCGCGGTCCAGCAGGCCCCGCGGCAGGCTGTCCGGGATGTTCAGTATTTCCATCAGCACTTCTCCCGCGTGCTTCAGTCGGTCTTGCTCGTGCTCCTGGGCAAGAACAGGCTTTGCCGATATGAGCGTTGACAACAAAAGTGTGATGGCTGCGCACAAACAGGAAACTTTTTTCATGGTCTGCCCCTTTTCAAAATCGAGAATGGGTTAAAGCCTTGGCCCCTGGTTCTGGCGTTGACCGCGAACCGGGTCCGCCTAGTCCTTTCGGCATGTCTGCCTTCGCCTGACCGGCAACGTCATTATTGTAAACTTGTTTTCCGTTTACGGAGGTCTTTGCCTTATGCGTTTGCTTCGCGTCCGCCCCGCACTGCTCACTCTGATCATCGCCTCACTGCTTTCCTCCGCGCATGCCCGCGTAGCCCGCGTGGAGGTTTTTTCCCGGGCTGACATCCAGGAAGGCAAACCCTTTGGCGCCGTGGGTCCGTACGAACGCGTTACCGGACGAGTGACCTTCGCGCTCAAGCCCGGTGATCCGCACAACACGCAAATCGTTGACCTGGACAAGGCGGACCGCAATCCTGACGGCGAAGTGGAATTCACTTCAATCTTTGAAATTCTCAAACCCAAAGACGTGACCAAGAGCAACGGAGCCGTGCTCTTTGAAGTTTCGAACCGTGGCGGTAAAGGAATCGTGTTCCTGGTGAATGGCACGGAAGGCGAATTTGGCGACGGTTTTCTCATGCGCCAGGGCTTTACCGTGGCCTGGCTGGGATGGGAACACGACATTGAGGACCTGCCCGGACGTCTCCGCCTCAACGCGCCCGTGGCTCATCTCACTGGAGGAAAAGAAATACGCGGCCTGGTCCGCGGCGACTTCACGCCAGCAGAAAAGAAAACCGACTGGCCCCTGGGACATATTCTTCTCGGCCTCAACGGCGGCGTCAGCTATCCCGTGGACAAAGTTTCCGACCCGCAAAACACCCTTACTGTTCGCGACACGCCCGCCGGCAAACGCCAGTTGATTCCTCGCGACAAGTGGTTCTTTGGCCGAGAAACCCAGGGCCGCGAAATCCAGGGCAAGCTGGTTCCCGATCCGCGCTACATTCATATGAATGATGGGTTTCAACCTGGCAAGATTTATGAAGTCGTGTACTCGTCTAAGAATCCGGTCGTTGTGGGAACGGGGCTGGCCGCCGTCCGCGATTTTTTCTCCTACTTGAAATATGATCCGCAGGCCGTGGCTCCGGTAAAGCGCGCCTATGCCGCCGGCATCTCGCAAAGCGGACGCTTCCTTCGCCACTACCTTTATCAGGACTTCAACGCCGACGAGCAAGGCCGCCAGGTGATGGACGGCGTACTCGCGCACGTGGCCGGAGCCGGACGCGGCAGCTTCAACCACCGCTTCGCCCAGCCATCGCGTGACAGCCAGCCCATGTCCAGCATTTTTTACCCAACAGATCTATTTCCGTTTACCGATCTCCCGCAGAAAGATCCCGTCACGGGTGAGACTGCCGGGCTGCTCGACGCGCCGGTAAAATCGAAAACTGCACCGAAGATCTTCTTCAGCAACACCTCGTACGAATACTGGGGACGCTCCGCCGCACTCATTCATGTAACGCCAGACGGCGCGTCTGACGCTTCCATCGGCGCCAACGTGCGCGTGTATTTCTTTGCCGGCTTGCAACATTATTCGCGCGGCTTCCCGCCCGCCAAAACCATGCCCGGCAATCTGGACGTCACCGCGCAGCAGGCCCACAACCCCAATCCGATTCAGTGGTACTGGCGCGCCATGATCACCAATATGGACCGCTGGGTGAAAGACGGCGCCGAGCCGCCGGCCAGCGTCTATCCCAAACTTGCGGACGGCACGTTGGTTCCGTTTACTAAATGGGCTTTCCCAAAAATCCCCGGCGTCACCGTTCCAACCGAAGAGAATCTGGCCTACCGCCTGAGCTTTGGCCTGCAATGGAAACAAGGCATCATCAGCACGGAACCTCCACACATGGACGCGCCCTTCCCCGGCTTTGTTCCTCAACCCGACGCCACCGGCAATGACACCGGCGGCGTTCGCCTGCCGGAACTCGACGTCCCACTGGCCACTTACACCGGCTGGAACCTCCGCGATAAAAGCATCGGCGCACCGGAACAACGCCTGAGCTTTGTCGGGTCATTCATTCCGCTCACGCGCACCGCGCAGGAACGCCAACAGGTCGGCGACCCGCGTCCCTCGATCGGCGAGCGCTACTCGTCTCGCGACGACTACAAAGCCAGGTTCGAGCAGGCGGCAAAAAAGCTGATCGAGCAGCGCTTCATTTTGCAGGAAGACCTGCCGGCCGTGATGGCTCGCGGACAAAAAGAGTGGGACGTGATTGTGGAAGGCAAGTAACAAGAAGACTCCTACCGCGGATTCACACGGATGAGCGCGGATAGCCTCGGATCAGAACCGGAATTGCCTCAGGTTCCCGG
>JANXPR010000359.1 GCA_025357215.1 Acidobacteriaceae bacterium
CCTTGGCATATCAAGGGCTCGCTCAGTGAAGCGTGTTCGTGCTCGGTGCCGTGCCGTTGTAACTTTGGTGGCAAGCCGGCTCCTCATCCATATTGCTATTCGATGTACTCCTACAAAATCGAGAAGGGCCACCACGGCAAAACAGAGCTGGATGGGTTGAAGTTTGGCTCCATGGACGCCCGCTACGGCCGGACCCTGTACATCGATCAGCGCGCCGATGGAGCCCAGCGCGCGGCCCTCAACGACATCGCCGTGGACCTGATGGGGCTGAAGGATACTGCACAATTTTATTCTGGCCAGTCCATGGCCCACATCGCGACCCGTTACGTGGACATAGTCCAGGAAGCTGACAAGAAGAGCAATCACCTGAAGCTGGGGACGGATGGGGAGTTCCGCGCCGAATACATTATTGGGCGTGATGGAATCAATCCAGTCGTGGTCAAGAACAACACGACCTGGGCCATCGACGAAGCAATCAAAGCCAACACTAGCTTGTTTTCCTACCACTACGGCAGGAACCGCTTCCAGATGAAAGACACAAATAGCAATCAGGGCGATTTTGAATACGACAGCTCGCAGTACAGGAAACAAATTCCTGTTGTCCCCCATTGCGGACGCTAGACCACTCACTTGCCTTCCGGAAGATTCAAACCGGGTTGCTACGGAAAGGACTCGCATGAAACAGACAAACGTTCTCGTCGTTATTGCCGTATGCCTTGTACTCGTCGCCTTTGTTGCGTTCCGATCGCCCTCACGGGCCAGTGCAACTCCAACCCTGGACCCTAAAGGCCAACTCGCTCCTGATTTCAAGCTTGCAACGCTGGACGGCAAGACAGTTCGCCTCTCCGATCTCCGTGGCCACCCCGTTGTGGTCAACTTCTGGGCCACCTGGTGCGAGCCCTGCAGGATTGAGATGCCGTGGTTCGTGGAACTGCAGAAGCAATACGGGCCGCGCGGACTTCAAGTCATCGGGATCGTGGCGGACGACACCGGTGCGGAAGAAATCACTCAGTTCACGACGAAAATGGGTGTCAACTACCCAGTCGTTCTTGGAAATGAATCTGTTGTCAGTACCTACGGCGGATTGCCCTTCCTCCCGGCAACCTTCTACATTGATCGCGATGGTCACGTGGTTGACCGCGTCTTTGGGCTCAAAGGCCGAGACGATATCGAGCAGAAATTCCAAGACGTGATGAAGTAGTCGAGAGAGAGGAACAAGAAAAAAGGCAACCTCTTCGGAGCTCGCCCTTTTTGTTTGCTGAATAGAACCAAGGGTCGGAACTGGGACGTCAACCAGGAGCCCCCGGCTAGTGATCGATCTTCACACCCCGCCAGAACCCAACGTAGTCTTTGATTTGATTGGCGGCCGGCCTGGGATTTCTGTACGACCAGGCGGCATTCGGATTGCTTTGACCACCCACGACGATATTGTAGTAGTTTGCCGTCCCCTTCCAGCCACACACGCTGGTCGTATCGGAAGGCGTCATGAGTTCCCAGCGCACACTCTCTCGCGGGAAGTACATGTAACCGTCAACGCTGATGGTAGCCGGGGACTCGGCAATGACTTGCCCATTCCACGTGGCCCGGGTCATGCCAGAGGCCGGATCTTCGGGCGTGGACGAGTCCCGTTTGTTCTTGGAAAAACGATCAAAGATGTTCATCAATGACGTCATGTAACCTCTCGCTGTAACCGGATGGAATCTCAAAGGTGCGCTCGTCGGAAGCGATGATCAGTACTTTGCGCAAGCTGTCATGCAGCACCGAACACCGCCGGCATGTCTTCAAATGCGTCTCGATTTCGGCGCGCAGCGCAGGATCGATATCAGCGTCGATAAAGTTCGACAAGTTGTTCAATACGTGTTCGCAACTCACCATGGTTTTTGCCCCTTTCCGGGGAACACCCGTGCCAGCCAGCTCTTCTTGAAAACTGGAGCCAGCTTCTCACGGATCATCAGCCTCGCCCGATGCAGTCTGACCTTAATCACTTCTTCCGAAACCTGGAGCGCGTGCACACATTCTTGTACGCTCAACTGCTGTACGTCCCGCAGAACGAAGATCTCCCGGTATTTGTCGGGTAACGCGGAAACCGCCTGGGCTACAAGTTTACGGACCTCGACACGTTGCAGCGCTTCCTCCGGGTTCTCACGCCAATCGGCGAAGTCCCGGGGCATCGGGTCGGGGTCAGTCGAATTGTCCAGTTCCAAGGCTTCAAAAAGATTGCCGTGCGCATCTCGCCGCTTGCGGCGCGCTTCATTCACAGCGATCTGAAGCAACCATGATTTGAACTTGGTCGCATCGTTCAACTGACCAAGGTGAGTGAATGCCCTGATCATCGTTTCCTGGGCCGCTTCTTCGGCATCCGCGTGGTTCCGCAGAACCGCTTGGGCCGCAAAATACACTGCCCGTTCATAAGGGCGGACGAGTTCGTGGAATAGCTTTCGCTCTCCGTTCAGAATGCGAAAGACCAGTTCTTGATCGCGCTGCTTTTCGAGAGAACGGTTTTCTCCTAGCGCTATGTTCCCGGCTGCAGCCATGTGCGACTCACCATTCAGGGCTCCCCTTTTTCCGTCAGGTATTCGGAGTCCTTTGGCAAGATACGTGGAAGGGCAAAACGTTACAGAGAATTCAGCACATACATTCCACGAAAGCCCAGGTTGGCTTTGCCAATCAGAGACTACTCGAAACGGAGGTTTTCTCGAGGTGAGGACGGATGTCAACAAACCAGCGCTTCAACGTAGCCGGCGAGATTCCCAGGTAATATCCCGCCTGAAGCAGCATCACGAGGCCAACGGTCCGCCATACGCCCTTTTCAATGAACCTTCGGGCGGAGATCGTAACCGGCGCCTTCACAATGCCGAACTTTCCTAACTTCTTAAAGCGGCGCACGAATTCAAAGTCTTCAAAAAGAGGCCAGTCCGGATAACCTCCGCTGTTTTCCCACGCGCTCTTTCTCACGAATAGAGCTTGGTCGCCGAAACAGCGGCGAAGGACGCGCATCCGCGCGTTCATAAGCCAGGCAAGAATGAAGAGTGACGCCGGACGCTGCTCGGCGAAGCGCACTTGAAAAGCGCCGCCACTGAACGTTGGATCGCCCAGAGCGGGATTGCCCAGGATGGCAGCCATTTGTTTCCCAGCTTCCGGGGGAAGCTGCGAATCAGCGTGGAGAAAAATTATCGCCTCACCCAGGGCTGCACGGGCTCCTGCATTGAGTTGAGGGCCCTTGCCTCGAACCGAGTCAAGCAGAGTGACGTCTTCTTGTTGCGACAGCCACTCCTTGCTTCCGTCATTGCTCCCGCCGTCCACGGCGATAATTTGGGCTCCGGGAATGGCGGCTCGAACCGATTCCAGCGTAGCCGGAAGACACTCCCGCTCGTTCAACACAGGAATAACCACTGAGAACTTCATGCGATCACCGTATCGTTGGTGATACCCAAAGATTGCACAACTTTCGTTAAATTGGCGCCTAGATCGAATCCCGCGCGAATAGCCGATTGCACTCGCCGCCAATCGTCTGGCGTATCCAGGTCGAACCATTCCGGTCCAACGCCATAGTCAAGCTTGAATTCATCAAACCTGCGGAGCGTGTCTTGCAATGTTTCTTTGTTACTCCATCGGATGTTCTGAAACAACCCGTTGGGACAGCAGCGCGCGCCGACCAAATAGTAACCTCCGTCGTTCGTCGGCCCCAAAACGGCGTCTTTGTTTTGCAGTGTGTCGAATGCCTGCGCGAGCATCGCGGGAGTTAGTCCAGGAGTGTCCGCTCCCACGGCGACAGCAACGTCAGAGGATTTCAATGCCAATTGCAGGGTTCTTTCAATGCGAACTCCAAGATCGCCTTCGGGCTGCAGCCAAACCGGCAACGATTCTTCCGTTTGGAAGACTTCACTTGCTGAGATGACAACATGAGAGTCTGGAACCTGAACGGCGGCATCCACCACATCCTTGAGTAGCGCACGGGCAACCGCGGCCGCGCCATTGCTGCCCAAAGCAGGAATCAACCGGGTTTTCGCCTTGCCCGGAAGTGGTGGTTTCGCAAAGATACAGATCGTGCGCATTCGGCTCACCGGGTCCACGCCAGAAAACTGGCCAACACGCGTTTAATCCACGGCTTGAGGCGGGACCGCATGGACTCATCGCCCAGACGCTTGATGATTTCGGCTTTCGTTGGATACGGATGAATTACGCCACTCAATTCCGTTACCTTCATCCGCTTCTGAATAGCGAGCACCAGTTCGCCGATCATATCGCCGGCGTGAGATCCCACGATCGTCGCGCCTAGCAGGCGACCGTCGCCCGCGTTGACGTACACACGAGCAAAGCCGGCAGAGTCACTGTCGGTGGCGGCGCGGTCATTGTCCGCGAAAGATAACGTGATGGTCTTCACTTGGAGCCCGGCTCTGATCGCTTCCCGATGCTCCAGTCCAACGTGCGCTACTTCTGGATCTGTGAATGTCGCCCACGGGATCAGAAGGCTGCTGGCTTTACGCCGGCCCAGGAAGAGAGCATTTTGCAACGCGATTCTGGCCAGCGCCTCAGCGGCGTGGGTAAATTGGTATCGGGAAGCAACGTCTCCGGCGGCAAAGATGCGCGGATTTGAAGTTCTTAGCCGGTCGTTCACTACAACGCCGGTTTTGTCATGTTGGACACCCGCGGCCTCCAGGTCCAGGCCTTCTATGTTCGGGGCCCGTCCCACAGCGACCAGAATCTCATCCGCGGCAACGGATTCTTCGCCGTGGCCACGGTCGAACGCAACGACCTTACCCAGGGGAGTCTTTTCGGTACGAAGTATCTTTGCTCCAAAGATCATACGAATGCCTTCACGCTCGAACTGCGTCTGCACGACCTGAGCGGCACGCGGATCGTCTTTCGGCAGCACTCCCTCGCCTGTGGTCAGCATGGTCACTTCACTGCCAAGCCGCCGGAATGCCTGCCCCAATTCACACCCGATGGGTCCCGCGCCAATGACGATTAGCCGCGCAGGTAATTCAGTGATTGAAAAAACAGTCTCGTTGGTGAGGTAGCCGGCGTCTTTCAGTCCCGGGACATCCAACTCAGCGGCCCTGGCTCCGCTCGCGATGATGGCTTTTGAAAACTCAAGCCGGGTGCCCGCGACCTCAAGGCTGCTCGGAGTGAGAAACTTGGCCTGCCCAAAGAATATGTCTGCTCCCAGTTTGGCAAAACGTTTCGCCGAATCGTGCTCGGAAATGCTGGCTCGAATCTGGCGAACTCTTTGCATGACGTCTTTAAGTTTCACATCGACAGCGTGCGAGCTTCTGATGCCAAAACCGGTAGCTTCTCGGACGGCGTGCGCCGCTCGTGCGGCCGCGATCAACGCCTTCGATGGGACGCAACCGTAATTAAGACAGTCGCCACCCATGAGACTTCTTTCAATCAGGGCAACACGCCCTCCCAACATCGCCGCCCCGGCCGCCGAGACCAACCCGGCCGTCCCAGCGCCGATAACCACCAGGTTGTACCGCCCCTGCGGTTGCGGATTTTTCCAATCCGGAGGGTGAGTGTTCTGGACAAGAATCTGGTCGTACTGATCGTCCAGGTCGTAGTGAGCCAGAGGTGTCTGAGGCGGAACTTCCGTGATTTGCGTCATGCCAATCTCTTCTCCGGTTCTGGTTGGAGTTCCAATTCCTGCCGCAGAGCCGCACGTCCCAGGCGCCCGGCCCACACGGAAAGCACAGCGGCGGCAGCGAGCCCAAGCCAAAACAAGAATTGTGCCCACCCGCCGTGCTGTAGCGCTCCCGGACGGAAGAGGTCGTCCACATTTCTTAACGCTGACCCAAGATAAACGTAAAGGATGGTTCCGGGGAGCATGCCGATCCAGGACGCCAGCACGTAGTCTCGCAGGCGCACACGCGTCAACCCCAAGGCATAGTTCAAGAACATGAAAGGCACAATCGGCTGCAAGCGCAGCAGCACCACGAACTTAAATCCGTTCTTCTCTACCGCGCGCTGAATTGCCGCAAACTTTGGATGAGAAACGATTCTGGATTCGAGCCGGCTTCTCGCTAAATATCTGGCAATCACGAACGCCAGGGCGGCGCCCACAACGCTCGCCGGCGAAACAATCAGGACCCCGACTACAGGACCGTAGATCAATCCTGCCGCGGCAGTAAGCAATGACGCGGGTAGAGCCAGGACAGCGAGAGAATAAACGGCTCCGTAGATCGCAATCCCCGCCGAGCCGAGCCCGCGAATCCAGACCAGCGCGGTGATGCCCCATGACTTAAGCGGAAGAAAATAATAGGTCACCCCGACCGCAACAATGACCACGGCAACCGCGCCGGTTCGCAATATCGCTTTGCGGCTCATTTGAGGCCGGCCATCGTGAGCAAGTAAAACATTCCTATGCCCGAAGCTGCAGCAACGGGAACAGTTACTATCCATGCCAGCATCATGTCCCGCAACGTCTTCCAATGGACTTCTTTGTTGTGGGACGCCAACCCCATGATCGCCCCTGAAGCCACGTGGGTGGTGGACATAGGCAAACCGAGGGCTGCGCCCGGGCCTACCAGGGCAGACGTCACGAGATTGGCAATCAATCCCTCGCGGTCGCTCATCTCGGTAACCCCAGTTGCCAGCACGCGCGTCACTCGCCGACCGTTCATCCAACTTCCCGCTACCATGCCCACCGTGACGATTGCGAAATAGAGAAAGCGTGTGTTCAATGATGGGCCGGCAAGCACCGCCACGGCCAGCGCCAACGCGACCATCTTGGGCGCGTCATTCAAACCCCGCGCGAAGCTGGTGGCACCGCTCGAAAGCCAGTGCAAGTGTCCCAGCGTAAACCCGCGTACGCTTGCCTGCTTCTTTGCGCTTGCGCACGTTGTCAAGTGAATGGCTGGCGCGGAGACAGCCTGCGTCCCCGTATCCGCAAACGCGAGCGTCGCCGCAGGAACCATTTCAAAACAAACACAGTCTTTTTCTGCGGGGGAAGCCAGAGTTTTCACGAGCTGAACGGTCACCGCCGTTAGTCCCAGCGAAATTGCAGGACTGAGCAAAAGGGGAAGAACGATTTTGCCGCCCAGCACCGACCAATTCACGCCTGCAACTCCATAGGCCACCGAAGCGACCCCCACCAGCGACCCGACGATCGCGTGCGTCGTTGAAACGGGCAGGCCTTTTCGCGTAGCTGCGGCAATCCAGACGATCGCACCGGCGATGGTGGCCAGCGCGGCCACGGCTGTAGGACGTGCTGAGGAAGTCAGAAGTCCCTTGCCAAACATCTGCACCATGGCCTTGGCCAGGAATGCGCCAGCCAGGCCGCCGACGCCGGTCCACAAAGTTCCCCAGAGCACCGCCGTGCGAAGGCTGGTTACCCCGCTGCCGACCAAAGTAGCGATTCCCTTGGAAACATCATTGGCCCCATTGACCCAGGCAATGGCCAATACAAGAACGACTACGAACATCAGGATGAATGTCATTGCAGACTCCCTCCACAACTGGATCCAGAACCGGCGGTGCAGCCGAAGCAGTGCCCAGCGGTTGCGATTGAGGCATTCTGAAGTGAGTTAAAACTTTCAATCTCCCAAATCGTTTGTGCTCCTGTGGCGGTGATATCCAGCATTTGGTTGAAATCGCAGTCGTAGATCTGACCGTCCCAGCCAACACTGACCAACGAGCGGCACATCACCTCTTCCACCGTGGCCGGGTTGAAGCTATTCACAAGAAGATCCGTGTAAGACCGCAATTTTCCGGTGCGCACTAGGAAATCCGTAAACCTTCGAATCGGCATGTTGGTAATGGTGAACAACCTGTTGAATTCAATTCCGAACTCCTGGCGCAAATGCTTTTTGTAGTCGGCCTCAAGTTGCTCTTGTGCCGGCGGAAGAGATGCTCCCAGCGGGTTGTAGACAAGGTTGAGAAGTAGCGATGAATTCGGTTGACCATAGCCCAGGCGGTTGAGTTTCCGCAGGGCCGCAACGCTCTTTTCGAACACGCCGCGGCCACGCTGCTGGTCAACGTTCTCCGCGGTGTAGCAAGGCAAACTGGCTACAATTTCCACTTGGTGTTCCGCGAGAAAGTCGGCAAGGTTCGTCTGGTCAGGTTCAAAAAAAACCGTCAGGTTACAGCGATCAATTACGTGGAGCCCCAGGGATCGGGCGAACAACACGAAACGCTTAAAATTGGCATTCAACTCCGGGGCTCCGCCCGTGATGTCCACGGTTTGAATGGAAGCAGTCCTCGCGAGCAATTCGAGGATCCGGTAACCCACATCCGCGGACATGATCTCACTACGTTTAGGGCCGGCTTCAACATGGCAGTGATGACACGCCTGGTTACACAGCTTCCCGACATTAATCTGAAGTGTTGTGACTTGTCCTCTCCGCAATGGCGGTAGGTCGTGTCGCCGCAAGGCGCTGTCGAAATCGGCGTCCATTGACGCGTTCAAGATTGGTAACAACGTGGTTTCTGCGGCCATCAGCAGCAACCTCCTTCCGGCCCACACACTGATTTGCTGGGCTCTGAGGTAAGCCGGTAGCCCTCGCCTTTGGTTTCGCGCGGGTGACGGAGCAGCGTTCCCTTGGCACACGGGAAAGGGCGAACTTCTTCGGGTGATGGTTTGGCCACGGGTTCAACGAATTCAAATTGCGACCGATATGGCTCCCGCGAGTAGATGTTGAAAGTTTTTTCGCAAACCGCCACACGGGCGCCGCGCGGGAGCACGTGGCCGTCATCATCCACCACTTGCTTGAAAGGGCCCTTGTAAATGACAGCTTGTTTATGGTCCCAACAATGCCCTTCTTTGCCTTTGTAAGCGACAACCGTCATGCTGCGGAATTCGAATCCTTCCACGGTTCGCCACGGCTTGTTCTGGCGCTCCAGAACGCTGATGCCGTAGAATCCCGCTTCCTCAAAAGCTTTCAGAAACTCATCTTCCCGCAGGGCGCCGGAAATACAACCGCTCCAGAGCTCCGAATCATTTTGGAGATGCGCCGGAACCATTTCGTCGCAGGTGATGTCAGAGATCACGGCTCGTCCGCCACGGCGGAGGACGCGAAAGATTTCGGCAAACAGCCGGCGTTTGTCTTCGCTGCGGACCAGGTTGAGTACGCAGTTTGAGACGACCACATCCACGGAATTGTCTTTCATCAGCGGACGCGCCCGCTTCATCTCTGCCGTGAATGCCTCAAGCTCCGCAAGGTCTGTACTGGTACGAACGGGGTGCTCATTGAGCCAAAGCTCCAGGCGCTCTAGGTCAAGAGCCAGGTCCTGGATCTTGGCTTTGCGAAATTCCACGTTGGAAAAACCAACGCGCTCCGCAACGATGGGCGCGCTCCGCCGGGCCAGCCCAAGCATCTCATCGTTCAAGTCGATGCCAATCACTTTGCCTTCCGGACCGACCACCTGGCTCGCGATAAAACAGATCTTCCCGGTCCCCGATCCCAGGTCGAGTACGGTTTCTCCCTGCCGCAAGTGCCGGGAAGTATCTCCGCACCCGTAATCCCGCTCCAAAACCTCGAGAGGAATGGCGGCCAAATAACGTGGGTCATAACTTGTGGGACAGCACAGATCTTCTTGCCGCTCCCTGGCGCCGCTGGAGTAACGATTGCGAACTGAGTCCTCGACGTTCAGGACATTGTTGGACTGGGGCATAACCTTCCTCCGGGTTTGAGCTTCTCAAGGCAAGATGCACTTCTCCCTGAGAAGTTACCGTTCCGTCAGGTGAATTGCGCGAGATTTGGATTGCTTAATGTGAGGTTTTTGCGTGGACGCGAATCTGGTGACTCGGCAAACCGGATCAGGACATACCCTATTTGCAGCCCGGATCTTACCTTTCGCCGGCGCGACGGTTGAAGATCGCACTGAGAGTGGCAACTGTAAAAGGAACGATGAAATTCAGGAACACTTTGGCGCCCAATCTCGTTGTGAACTCGTGCCTGGCAAATGCGTCATATTGATTGGCGAATGACAGAATGCAACCGACCACCAACGCAATCAACAGGCTCCGCTTGACCACGGGCTTGAAAAATTTATGGCTCACCCGATCCATCGCTTCAGGTTGCCGGGCCTGAGACGATACCCAAGTCATCGCGTGAATCCCTCCCTGGATTCTTCCAATTCCACCCCGAGCCCCAGTACTACGCGGTTTACAAAATTCATGTAGGCAGCGGCCAGATTGATCTCAAGGATGCCTCGATCACTGAATCCATTCTGCCGCAAACGGTGAATGTCCTCGACTGACACCGTCGCCGGCGCTTGCGTGACTTTCACCGCGTACCTAAGCATTTCTACTTGCTTCTCCGATACTCCGGCTCCCATTTCACCGGAGCAAATTTCCTCAACCAGCTTCTTGTTCTTAGTCACGCGGAACAGCCCTGCTCCGTGATGCTCAATTCAATAGTGACAACTATTGCTTCGGGAGACAGCCACGGCAATCATCTCGCGATCAGTCTGGCTCAGCGCTCCTCGACTGTGCATTGCCGCGCGATACATCTCAAGATGCGCCGCCAGAACGTGTGGGGCCAGGCTGTGAATCTTGAGTACGTTGGCCACCGCGCCTGCCTGCTGCGTCTGCTCGCGATAAATTCGTTCCAGGTCACTTCCGGATTCGGGTTGATCAATGCTTTCTATCCACGCCACTCGTTGCCCCTTGCGCTTCTTTGATTTTGGCCAGCGTCTCATCAATGGTAGGGATGTCCGGAACTGACTCGCTGATCCTTCTCCATTTCTCCACGCCGCTCGGGTCAACCAGAAGGGTTGTTCGCAACGCTATGTCCTGACCTCCAGCCCCAGCTGCGTGCAGCAGTCCAAACTGCCGGATCACCCGAGCGCCGGGATCGCTTAGGATTGCAAATCGTTTTTGCGCCGCGCTCTCCCATACCGTATGGGCTTGTTCCTGATTGTCCACGCTGACTCCCACTACGCGCACGCCCAGCTTTTCAAATTCGTCTGCTTGCCGCGCCAGACCGCGCAGCTCTGTCATGCAGTACGGTCACCAATAGCCACGGTAGAAATAGAGCAGGACCCATTTGCCGCGTTGGTCGGCAAGGGTGAAGGTAGCTCCATTCTGGTCCTTAAGACTGAAGTTGGGCGCAGGCTGCCCCGTAGCCGACGGAGTTTGAGGTTTGGGATAGGGCTTGCCCTGGCCAAATGCAGCACAAAGCAGGGCCGGCAGTATTAGAGATATAAGGATAGCTCGGGGCATAGGAACAAGATGCGCGAGCGTGAGGTTTGTTACAAACTGAGTTCAGAAACGCGAAAACGCCAAAAAAACGACCATTTCCCGGATAGAGCGAGGGACCTAAATAACTCAGGCAGAAAAAGCCGTTCAGGCTTTTTTTTCGCCGCGAATCTCTTTCAAGGCTTGCCAGTTCACTTTGCACTCAAAGGGAACGGTGAAGACATTTTCATCGCCCGCCACGTAGAGCACCTTGCGCACCGTATCAACAAGTACCGAGCAGCGGTCGCACAACCGGAGGTGTTCCTCGATCTTGCCGCGCAGTTCGGGCGTAACCTGGCCGTCAATGTAGTTTGAAATTTGGCTGGTTACATGCCGGCAGCTGATGGTTCTCCGCATCCAGGTCTTGCCCATGAGGAGCATCATTTTCAGAGGTACGCTCAAAGACATCGGCCGCGGCGATTTGAAGAAAGGAGTCAAGTTCTCTCTCATTTGCAGGCGCGCCCGATGCAGCCTGGTATTTACTGCGCCTTCTGAAATCCCCAGGATCTTTCCAGTTTCCGCTGCACTCAGGTGTTGCACGTCGCGGAGCACGAATACTTCCCGATAGCCATCCTCAAGGCACGCCAGCGCGGCATTCAAGGCGGCTCGCAGTTCGTCCCGTCCCAGCTCTTCCGACGGAATGTTTCTCCACTCAACAAACTGCCGGGGCTGAAACGACTTTTCCTGGAAGTCCTGCTCGACGGATGAGTAAAGATGTTTTCGATCTTTACGGATCCGCATGCGGGCTTCGTTTCCCGCGATCCGCAACAGCCATGCCTTGAAGCTGTCGCCATCGCGAAGCTGGTTCAGGTGCAAGTAAGCCTTCAAAACGGTTTCCTGAACCACGTCTTCCATGTCATGGCTGTTTTTCAGGATCGAATAGCTGATCAGCTTGATGCTTTGCAGGTAGGGACTCACCAGGGTAACAAATCGTTCATGGTTGCCCGCCTGGCATTCGGCGATGAGCTGGCCTTCCAGAGGGTTGGCGGCGCTGTTGGCTGAACTTTCAAAGCCCATGGTCACCTGGTCCGATTAACATTTCTTAACACTCGACGCAGGCGGCCAGTCTTACATCTTTCTTCGCAGGTGTCAATCACACTTTAGACGGTTACTTTTCAGCGTCTGCCGAGTAGCGTGCAGATCAAGTGGTCTGGATTGCCAACCAGCGCTCAGGCCGATCACATTCGAATTGTTCGTTGAGTATTGGAGTCAGGCACCTCGTTGAGTTTGAAAGTAAACAGAAAGCTGTTAAAGAGAATGATTCGCGGGCAATGGCGTTCTTACAGCCTGTTCGCTCTTTTTTGGGCGGGGCGAGGAGCGAACGAACGCTCGATGGCTCACAAGTATCTGGAATCAGGCAGAAGTGACAGCAGAATCACTTTCCCGGTGCCGCACCATTCTCCAAGGCGAGCTTGATTTCATTCTCAAGAAAGCTCCTGGTCGGCATTCCGGGCACCTGATCCGTGATTTTCCCATTGCGATCAATGAATACGCTGGCCGGCAAGCCCTTCACGTAATACTGGTCGGCTACACCCTGGTTGCCGAGCAAGATGGGGTAGTTCACTGCCATTTTTTGCGCGAATGGTTGAACCAATTCCTTTGACTTGTCCATGGAGATTCCAAGAATGATAAGTCCCTGCGGACCGTATTGCTTCTGGTACGCAATCAGCCACGGCATCTCTTCCTTGCAGGGGACACACCAGGTCGCCCAAAAATTCAAGACGATGGCTTTGCCGCGATAGTCGCGCAAACGAACCACTTTGCCGTCAACGGTCTTGAGCTCAAAATCCTGCGCGTCGGGAAGCATCTCCACTTGACCGGCAACGGCGCGCCCGGTTGGGGGATTCTGGGCGGTGGTCTGGGCCGAGATCCACGCAGCGGTGATTGCACAAAAGCAGAGCAATATTAGTATTTTCAAATAACTCATTGGCCTTCCTTATCTTTAATGTGTTTCGTCGCTGCGCCGTCTATTTGCGCGCCGTCTTAGGAGTCTCAGGCGCGATCTTGACGTCGTGGACATGAAAGGGAGCGAGTTCGCCTACCACATCGTCATTCCGGCTCCAGAAGTCCTGGGCAATGGGTTCGACTTCAACGTCCTCTTTGCGGTCCGCGAAGAGTTGGGCCTGCTCGGCTGCTTTGTCCTTCATCCCCAGTTTGGCGAAAATATAGGACAAGTAGTTGTTCGCGGTGATGTCATCAGGATTGATCGCTTGCAGCGCTTCAAATTGTTCGCGAGCCTGGGGATACTTCCCGGTCACAAAATAGGCGTAGCCCAACTCCTGTCTTGCCTGCCTAAATCTGGGATAAGCAGCCACCACGGGTTTAAGCAGATCAATCGCCGCGTCATAGCGCTTAAGCACTCGGAGAATAACTCCTTTGTGGTAGCGCGCGCGAAGATTGCCCGGCTCAATGGACAGCGCCTGGTCTACCGCCACCAGTGCGGGCTCAAATGTTGAATCAAGTGCCCGAGGGAGAAAGAGGTTCCCAGTTCCGTCGGGCATGCCGCCGGCTGCAAGTCCGTTTTCTCCCAATCCATCCGCGCCTTCTCTTTTGTGGTCGAGAAGTTCGGTGTACGTAGCGATGGCAATATTGGTGTAACCGTCAACATATTTCGGATTCAGTCCCACAACTTTGCGGAAGGCTTCAGCTGCCTTGTAGTACTGAATTTCACCAAGAAGCGCGATAGCGTAGTTGTTCCAGCGGAGATATTCGGGCGCGTCCACTCCAGGTCCCGTGCCCTTGTTCTCCCCAACATTCAGCACAAGTCTTCGCGATGCAATTTCCACGACAGGATAAAGATGCTTTTCCTTGAGTACAAAGTCGAGATATCCCTGCCGGAAGCGACGATAGTTGAGCCGGGCACTCAAGGTGATCGGTCCTTTGATGTTGCGCGGAATCGTAAACCGGTACCTGACCAGGTCTGAGCGGCCGGGCATGATGGTGTTGTCGTAAGCGCGGATTCGGGTTTCCCAGACCTCGTGCAAATCCAGCCATTTTCCAGAAGTCGAAACCAAACGATTCGTGTATGTGTGGGCTTTCGAGTCAAGCACGCCTTGGCTATCAAGTCCGCCGCTCCGGCAAAGCAAGTTCCCGGCGGCGTCCCGGGCTTCAAATTGCACCCAGCTCTCATAAAAATCCCGCTGCTCGGGAACCAGGCTGTGCCCGATTCCGCTGTTCTGCAGAACTACACTCACCGTGACAGAGTCGCCCGGAGCAAGCGAGAATGCCTGCTTTTCCACTGGCGCAACCAACGGACCATCATTCTTGTTGATGGCAAATATGTCGATGGAGACTGTATTTTTCAGGAACTCTACTGTTTTCCTTAGCTGATCTGCGTACTTATAGAAAGTGGGAATCGCGGTGTTTGCACCCAGCCAGCGATGCGATTTCACGCTGCCATCGTGACTGGCGTAGTCATCTGGCGCTGACTCGGGCAGCATGTGACAGTTTTGGCATGATCGGGCAACCGGCTTGGTATAAAAAGGTGCCAGTGATTGTTTTGACCAGGATGACTCCTGCCATTCGTCGTAGACCGTAAAAGCGCGCAGCCAACGGTAGTTGTTCAACGCTTTCGGTACGGCGGCTTTGTGGCAGACCGCGCAGAACTCGGGAGTGCGATAAAAATCGCGCATTACGGCGCGTTTGTGCTGGTCGATGTCCGCCATGACGTCGCCCTCTGCCAGCGGACCCGAGACCACCGTTCCATCCTCTTTCATCAGCACCGCGGGAACACCCATGACATAACTGGCCGTCCCGCTTGTGCTTTCCACTTTGCGAATGGAATGGCAAACAATGCAAGTTACGCCTTCTTCATCGAAGGGCCGCCCCATCTTTGACCCAGTGGTCAGAGCGCCCGAAAAGAGAGCAACTGGATTGTGGCATCCTTCGCAATGGCGGGAAGCTTCAATGCCTTTGGCCTTGATCAGAGCTTCAACATTTCTTAAGTAGAAAGGCGCACGGAATGAGTTCGCATGGGCCGATTCGCGCCACTGCCGGTGAATATCCTTGTGGCAGCCACTGCAAAAAGTGCCAGAAGGAAACGCGGTTGCAGGAATGAATCCGCCGTTTTCGGTGGTTGCCTGGCTGGGTAGAAACAAACCGCTGCCAAAAGGCAGGTGATAGGGCGGCTCGCCTCCATCCTTTTGTGTTGTCTGCCCGCCCGCTGGAATGGAAAGAAATACCGCGATCGCAGTCAAACACAGAGGCGCGCAAATCCGACGCCGCTTCGCAAAGGTCAGTGAATGGGACATATCGTTTGTTTCAGCTAGATGGAACGGAATCGATATCCGTCCTTATTAAAGAGGGCGGCGGGAGTGGGGCTTACTCCCGCCACTCGTTTTAGTGTGCCTGGCTCCGGCCATCGACGGAACCATTGGTTGTGCCAGCGCAGAAGTTTCCAGTCTGCTGCAGGCATTTGAAGTTCTCCAGAACTGGCTTGGACACGGATGTCCCGTCAGATCTGGTGACGTCTTCAACAAACACAATTTTTCCAGGTTGATTTTGCGGAATTCCCCCGAACTGGGGGTCAGGAATGATGGGTCAAACTACCCAGGGAAAACCCTGGCTCCCATCAAGGTTGCGAGTAACAAGTTTGAACACGCCTTGCTGAACCAGAGTGTTGATCTCGTCCAGTGTTTCAACGACGGGCGTACCGTCGGTTCCGACGCCATTTTTCTGTGCATAAGGCGCCAGAATCTGCTGTCCGGCGGAACTTACGCCAAAGTCGGTGAGTTCCACGAATTCCAGAATCCAAAGACCTAATGGATCCTGGCCGAGGTATCCGCCGCTGGTGTCAAAAATATTGTCCTGCCGGCGATTGCTGAGCGCCGGGCTTGGGATATACGTTCCATCCGCCCTTCTGATGGGGAAGAGGAACGCCATCCGTTCATTCGCGATTTTCCGGGCACCATCACCCGCGCTATCGTTGGTGAACGAACTCGGAACAATGAACGCCATGATGCTGTAGTACAACAGGCTGCCGTCATAAGCAAAGCCGCCGGTCGTCTGCAGGGCACGCGTCTGGTTGCGATTTTGGTCCGTGTTCGGGCACGGAGCGGGATCACTGGATTGGCAGGTTGTCCAATTCAGCGCGTTGTTCGTGGGGGCCCCCACACGCTGCAAAAGCTTGGTGGGTTCGATCCCGTGGTCACGATAGTACTTGTCGGTGAAGTCAAACGGCGGCGGGTTGGTCTTTTGCCCGTCATCCGCTTTCATGGCTATCGGAAAACTCAGCGATAGCACAAACATCACCAACACCAACGCGGCCACCCAAGGAGATGAGCCGCTAGGGTATTGTTGCTTCATGTAACGTCCTCTCAGCCCGCGAGCAACTGGTTTCTTTGCCAAAGGGCTTGTCTTTACGTCTCGTTGAGCCAACTGATCCCAACGTTTTTGAAGCAGACATCCGTCCCAATAGAAGATGCGTCGTTGTTGATTTCCTTACGGCAGAACCCGAATATTCCAAAAGCATTCTAAAGGCAACAGAAAGAGCAAGATACAGGCAGA
>JANXPR010000396.1 GCA_025357215.1 Acidobacteriaceae bacterium
TGATGGGAGTCCCATCCAGAGTGAAGCCGTTCTTTGCGCCGATGGCCGCGAATACGTCCTTACAGGGCTGTACCGTCGTATTGGGAGGTTGTGTGAACCAGAAATAGGTGATGATCCACATGCCCAGCAGATCGTCACAGAAATAACCGTATGGGCTATCGCTGACGCTGCCGCACACGGTGGTGTCGGTGCTGATGCAGTTGCCGTCACTGCCGTCCATGGCGTTGCGATTGGTGGCGAACCGCCAATCCTGCCTTAGGTTGGGAGTGAATACGGCATTCACCGTACCCAGGTCGAAGCAAGGCGTGGGAGGAGCCAGCGCGCTCTGCATGTCTGCCTGACACGGATTTGCGGCAAATTGACCATTCGCGAGAAACTGCTTGTTCGCCGCGTAGGCCTCAAAGTGTCCGACGATATCCTGCATGGCGATGCCGCGCGGGTTGACGTTGGTAGCCCCGGTCGTGGGGTCGGGGCCTGGGACGATAGAGATAGTGGAGCCGCCACCGGTGCCGGCGCCACCTACCGTGCGCGAGTAACTGCTTTCAAAATTGCTCTGGTTGGTCACGAAGGCAAGGATTGAGATGAACTCAACAGTTTCCGGCGTGCCATTGGTGAAGGGACTATTGCCATCGTCCGCGTTGCCTCCCGTGGTGGCCAGGATGCGGAAATTTCTGCGCGTGGGATCCGTGGCGGCGCAGTTCGTGTCCGCCACATAGTTCTTCTGGTTGCCTCTGGCCGGCGGTCCGGTCAGTCGGGTGGTTCCGCCGTTGTCTCCGAAGCGAAGTACCAACTGGGTCGGGTCGATACCGTTGTCCCTGTAGAAGGTATCGCTGAAGTCCCAAGGCGGAGGGTTGAATCTGTCGTCGGCGTCTCCGATCGCGGGAGGCGCATCTTGCTGTGCCGCCATTTTAGGCGCCGCTAGGAGCATCAGCCCGGCTAGGGCCAAAGCGGTAACACAAAAGGAAGCATGCTTTCGTATGCTTTTCATCACTCAATTCCTTCCTCCGGCAATGGCCGTGGCGCTGGGCCCGGCCCCGGAATTGAAAAAACTTGTTCTAACAATCAAAGCGGAGCCGCTCATCACAGGGCCCCCGGACCGCTATTTCCCTCGGGCCGAATCATCCAGGAAATGGACTCAGCCACAAACTGTGTGCGAGCCATTCCCGGACACGATCCCCACAACATCAGGGGTTCGTTACCGTAGCGCACATTTCCGATATGCTGGGTTTTGTCCCCGTCAATCTTCGGGTCGGGATAGGTGAAGCCAATGCCCTTGCGAATTTTTTCCAGGTCCTCAAGTTTGCCGGTCAGGAAGGTCCAACCTGGTCTGGCGTGGTGCATTTCGCGGTAACGGCGGATGGCATCAACGTCATCCTCTTCCGGCTTGAGCGTGAATGAATACATGAAGAGCTTGGTGCCGAGGTCAGCACCGAGCAGCTTTTGTACCTTGGCCAGATTGGCCGTCACCAGCGGACACACCTCATCGCACTTGGCAAAAAAGAAGTTCAAGGTGACGACTTTGCCTTGGATCAAGTCGTCGTAGAACATCACTTTTTTGCCTTCGTGCGTGACCAGGGGCACGTTGGGCAGGTGCAACTGCTGGAGGCGCTGCCGAGCCAAGTCGGAGACAGTCGGCTCCACCAGGGGCTTGCCGACCTTTCCAGCGACGGCCATGGTCGCTCCGGCGAGAGGCGCCATTGCCGTCCACCTCAGTAGATTTCTTCTTGATAAGTCAGCCATTGTCTCAATCTCCTTTTTGCGCCCCTTGGGCCGTTTTGCCGGCCCAGGGATGCAGACTTGTTCGCCAGGGTCAAGGCACCAGGATGTTGTCTTCCTGCCCTGGCGGCACAACATGCCAGAGCGCCATCATGGCGTGATCTTCATGCACCACGTTGTGGCAGTGGATGGGGTACTTGCCCAGCCAGTCGCGGAAGCGGAAGAACAACTGCACGCGCTCGTTGGGGTGGACTTGCGTAACGTCCTTGCGCCCCAGGTCCGTGGGCACGGTTGGCGCCACCCGGTTGCGCGACAGGATCCGGTGCTCTTCCAGATGGATGTGCAACGGGTGCGTCCAATCTCCGCTGAGGTTGGTCAGCAGCCACTGTTCCGAGCTGTTCTGCCGCACAGCGAAGCGGAACGTCTCAGAGAAGCCGCTGTTCCCGATGCCGCAATCCATGAACTGGCCGTTGATGGACCACTGACCGTTCAAGCGGTCGAACTTGAAGGTCCGTACGATGCGGGCTTCCGCGTTGGTGTCCGGCAATTGGTAAAACGTCGGGTTGGTGGCCGGATCAACGCTGCCGTCGTGAACCGGAGTGCCGCTGACGCGGAATTGCAGCAGGAAGTCACCGGCGCCTGCCGGCTTAATGGCCCCCTTGGTGGGATCGTTCAGCACCAGGGCACATTCCGTGTTGGCGCTGTTTTGCGCGAAGAGCTGGCTATCGACCGCCGCCGGCCCTTGCCCATTGAGCTGTAGGAGACGGTTCTCCAGGTAAATCGTTTTGCCCGCGAACTTGCTGAAGTCAATGATGACGTCAACACGCTCAGCCGGTCCGATGCGGGTGCTGGTGACTTGAATCGGGTTGGGAAGCAGATTCCCGTCCGTGCTGATCAGCCAGTATGGATTCGTCGCGCTCAGGTTGTTCTTATCCGTGAGGAAGAACTCATAGAAGCGTGACGGGCCGGTATCGAGCAGGCGGAAGCGGTAGCGGCGCGGCTGCACTTGCAGGAAGGGCTGGACTACGCCGTTCACCAGGAACTTGTCGCCCAGAATGCCGTCCAGGTTAAACAGATCGAAAACCAACTGGCCGGTGAGCGGATCGTAGACTTTGTCGTTGAATGCCAACGGAATATCAAACTGCGGGAAGCTGGGCAGATGGAACCCCGTGCCTTCGTCGCCGGTATCGAGCTGGTTGAACAGGCAGTAGAAGCCGACCAGGCCCTTGTACGTGTTCTGCGAGGTGAAGTCCACGCGATGGTCGTGGTACCACAAAGTGCCCAATGACTCATTGATGTCGCCATTCGGCGCGTGGTCAGAGTTGAACCCCGCCAACACGTTGGGATAATACTGGTCGCAGAAATGTCCGTTGGCGTAAAAGTCACAGGGATTGCCATCACTCTCCGAGGGGTTGTGCGCATTGTGCAGGTGAGTGGTTACCGAGGGGAATCCGAAACCTGTATTGTTCTTCTGCGTTACCAGAGGCAGCGAGTTGGTATTGCGCGTAAGCTGCGGGCTCCCGTAGTGGGCCTGGTAGGTATATCCAGGACTGTGTGTACCCCGGCCGCTGTTGTCGTCAAAGCCCCACATGGTTTGCAAAGGCAGATCAGGCGACTGCGAGGTAGTAAATTGCCTCTGGTTCATCTTGTAGAGAATCGATGGAATTACCGGAAAACGGGTGGCATCGATTTGTGGCGCCTGGAAGGGAGCCGAACGAACCTCTCCCGCCCCGATGTTCGGATTCTCCCTGGGCGCTGGGTTCAGTGCCGCAACCGTCCTTGCGATCGGCATGATCGGCAGGGCCTGGATGAACGCCCGGGTCGGCGGACTGGCGGTCTGGTTGCCAGGCACGCAGTTCTGGTTCGTCCCCGGGCTGGTATTTTGCCCAGAGCTGGGAGGTTGGTTGGTCTGCGTCTGCCCGTAAGCCCGGGCGCTCAGGCCGCTCTTGGCTACCAGCATTCCGCTTGCGGTCAGCAGACCCATTTTGAAGAGGTCACGCCGACTGGTTAGGCCGGCAGCAATCAGTTCGCGCCGGTTTTTGGCGGCGTCACACATCTCTTTAAAACGCCGCTTGGAGACTTTCTCTCCGAATACGTTGTAGTACATTTTGCCTCCTCTTGAGTCTGCGGCCGCACAGTTCTCAAAGTTGATGCACCAGTTTCAGGAGGCGAAAGTAGACTGATTCGCAGTGACAGTAAACACTGAACAGTTAGCCGAAATGGCTGTTCATTAGCATTTTCAGAGATTGCAGCCATAGGCAAAAGAAGAAAATTAGCATTTTCATCTGTCACCGTGTTTGCCGGTAACATCGGGGCGCCTGCAAGAAGCGGCGTTCAAACGCACGGATGAAACTGGATGTATGTTCGTAACCGGCCACGAAAGCGATTTCTTTAACACTCAAATTGCTGTTGGCGAGCAGGTCCGCTGCTCTCTGAAGTCTCTGTTCCTTGATCACGCAGCCCAAACAAACGCCGGTATGCTGTTTGAACAAGTGTTGCAGGTGCGAAGGACTAAGGTTGAACTCCTGGGCAAGATCAGGGATATTCCTGGAAGGCTTGACCTCAATAGCTTGCAGAATCTTGCGAAGTCGCTGCTCCTTGACCGTGGTCAATAACGCTGATGGTGTAGATAACATGCCCGTCGGTCCAAGGCCAATCCCAGGAATGTGAGTTTCGGAGCTCGTGCTCCCGGAAGGTAATAAGCGCAAACGGAAAAGCGACACAAGGATTCTCCTACGGCAAGATCAGCGGTTTCCTTCCGAACTTCCTTGACGTGGACGTTCAGTTCCGCTCGATCCGGCTGGTCCAACAGGCCAGCGCCATGTTGGTCTTGCCCGCAATGTTCTCTCCCTCGCGGGCCGCCACTAAAGAAATTGGCGCTAAGATGTTTCCTGGTGACGCCGGTTGTTGTAACTATTCGTTGCGCAAACCGAGGTGTCTGTGCGCACCGTGCGTCCTGATATCGTTGGGGAACTTGGATGATCGTTCGAAGAGAAATTGGGGTCCGTCGGCCAATGCTCTTCGATTACGGCGAAAAATAAATGGTTGGCTGACGATCCGCGTTCGCTCGTGACTTTGATGGTCAGGCAATTGGTTTGGCTCAGCTAGAGAGTTCGAATTTTGCGGGTGATCTTTCAAACCTCCTTGAAAGACTCTGAACGTTTTGCCGAAGAAGTTCGGCCGATGCGTAGGCCAAGCACAGAGTTTTATGCCGGACAGCAAGTCTGTCAACAACAATCTGATGAATCTAAGAGTAAAATCCGGGGCAGGTTCTAAAATGGAACTGGCGTGCCAGAGCGAGGTCGGCGTGCAGCCACAGTGGTTTTTGCAGGATGGGACTAGAGAGTAAGCGATTGATTATATGGCGCGCCCTGAGAGATTCGAACTCCCGGCCTTCTGATTCGTAGTCAGACGCTCTATCCAGCTGAGCTAAGGGCGCGCTGTGTGGCGGGACATCTTATTTTATAACACGTTGGCTGGATTCTCGCCATACGCACACGCCGGGTTCGCCGCCCGATTTTGGGATTCTAGAGAGGACGTTACAAATCCATGCTTGCCAAGGAACGCCTTCGACGACGGTATCGACCAAAGCGAGTGCGAATTCTATTTGTCGGTGAAGCGCCGCCGGCTTCAGGCAGGTTCTTTTACCAGGCGGACTCGGGGCTGTACCGGGCAATACGCGATACGTTTCTCCGCGCGCTTCCAGGCATGGATGCTGAGAATTTCCTGTCTGCTTTTCAGGCCAACGGTTGCTATCTGGTGGATTTATGCGGCAAGCCAGTCGATCATCTGGCGGCAAAAGCCCGTAAGCTCGCTTGTGTTGAAGGAGAAGCACGGCTCGCGCGAATCCTGCGAAAGCTTCGCCCGGACATGGTGATCGTGGTAGTGCGCTCGATCGTGGACAACGTCCATCAAGCCCAGGACCGGGCAGGTTGGCACGGCAAACTCATCGAGCTACCTTATCCTGGCCGCTGGTATCACTACCGCATGATTTTTCAGAAGAAATTGGTGGCGATCCTGCGGACGACCTTTCGCTGAAAGAGATTCACTTTCTAGCGCTCGCAACGCAGCTTATGTTTTTTGCGTAGCGGCTTCTACCCGCTTCAACAGACCGGGCAAACGCAAACGCTGGGAATACTGCACAAACTCCGCGCGGGGGCCCTTCCAGCGAAGATCGTCGATCGTCGTGAACACGGGAACATCCAGACGCAAAGTGGCCAGACTGCGATAGAGCAAGGCGTCATCCCAACCGCTGAATAGGGATTCCGCCAATCCACGCGCTCTCTTAATGGACGGATGCCATTGCTGCCAGTCTTTGGGGATATCTTCCAAGTGCGGGTATTGTGACAAGGTAAGTGCAGCGGCCTTTGCACCCCAACCCGCGATGCCAGGAAACCCGTCCGCGCTGTCGCCCACCACGGCAAGGTAATCCGGGATGGATTGCGGTTGCACGCCGAACTTGGCCACCACGCCGTCTTCATCGCGCAGAATTTCGCGACGACGGTCAAGCTGTACCACGCGTCTTCCAACCACGCTTTGGCTCAGGTCTTTGTCCGGTGTGCAAATCAAGACCTGCCCCACACGATCGTCCTTGGCCGCTTTCGCCGCTGCGGAGGCAAGTGCGTCGTCGGCTTCAAACTCCACCATCGGCCACACCAGCACACCCATGGCCTGCAAGGCTTCTTCCAGAATGGGAAATTGCGAAAGCAGCGCAGGATCCACGCCTTCACTGGTTTTATATCCGGGATAAAGGTCGTTGCGGAAGGACTCAACCACGTGGTCCGTGGCCACGCCGATGTGCGTTGCGCCAGCCTCGATCATCGACATGACGGAGGCCAGCACGCCGCGAACCGCGCCAACTTCCCTGCCGGTCACGTCGGTTGATGACGGCACGGCAAAGAAGTAGCGGAACAGTTCGTAGGTCCCGTCAACCAAGTGGACTTTCAACGAGCCCGGCGAACCACTGGTAGAAGCTGGACTCACCCGGTCACCTTCCGCACCAGTGCCCGCGCGATGAAGCGTATGCGATCGCGCAACGGGAACCGCTTGAGGGACGTCTTGACTACACCTTTCGTAAAGCGCGTGCGCTTGGAATAGTCCACGTGCACGTCCACGATCACCGGCTGTTTACGGTCAGGCAGGAGTGCGTCGCGAATCGCCGCCGCGAGCTGACTGTTGTTTTCAATCGCAACGTAGTGTGCGCCAGTGGCATCAGCAATTCCCTTCACCCGCAAATTGCCGAGCGTGGTGCAGGCCTTGCGGTTGTAAGGAATTTCCTGTCCCTGGGAAATTTGGCTCAACTCGCCGTCATTAAAAACAAAGTAAGCAATGCCCAGTTCCAGAGTGGTAGCCGTGATGGTCTCAAGCCCGGTCATAAGGAATGCACCGTCGCCGACGATGCTCACCACCTGGCGTTCAGGATTCGCGAGCTTGGCTCCAACGGCTGCCGGCACGGCATAGCCCATGGCGTTGAAGTCCGTGGGAGAGACGAAGGTCCGCGGGCCGTGGACTTCATAAAGTTCCGCGGCAAGAAACGTGTGGTTGCCGTCGTCCACGGTCATGATAGCGTCGTCCGCGAGCTGGCGGCGCAATTCCTCAAAGAACAAAGCAGGGTTCACGCGGTCCGATTGATGAGCATGCCATTCGTCGCGATAGGCCTTCTTGTCGGCGGCGATACGGCTTTCCATTTCGCCGCGGCGGACAGCCTGGTCCGGAGCATTGCTTTGAAGACGGGCAAGAAGCTGCGGAACAATCAAACGCGAATCGCCCGGCAGCCCGATCTTAGCGGGATAATTGCGCCCGATGGTTTCCGGCGAAATATCAATGTGGATAAGGTTTTCCGGGACTGGACAACCGAAACTACCGGTGGGAATTTCACCAAAGCTCACTCCAATGGCCAGCAGGCAGTCGCATTTAGCAAAGGCGTTCTCTGCCGCCGGTACGGCTGCTCGACTAAAGCCCATGCCGGAGTGCAAAGGATGGTTGCCGGGAAAAGCCGACAAACCTTGCAAGGTTGTAGACACCGGCGCGCCGAGCAATTCGGCGATCCTGGCCACAGAGTCGGCCACGTCCACGGCTCCCCATCCGGTGAAGATTCCAGGCGATTGCGCGTTGCGCAGCAACTGTACCGCGGCATCAAGCTGGCGATCGAGCGAAATTGGTTCAGGGACGTGCGGCGAAAATGCCGGCACATCGTCCACAGGCTGCGCGAACAACTGAATGTTCACCGGTATTTCCACCAGCACCGGACCCGGGACGCCGCTTACAGCCGTTCGATAGGCTTCAAAAAGTACGGGAACAATCTCCGAGTGGTCTTTTACCTTCCATGAGCGCTTGACGATTCCGTCCGCCATGCGCTGCTGATCGATTTCATGCAGTTGGAAGCCGAAAGATACATCTGTGCGCGGTCCGCCGGTAATGACCAGCAAAGGGATCCCATCCAGATAGGCCTCGCCGATGCCGCTCATGGCGTGAGTAAGACCCGCGGCGGGAACAATCACCAGACAGCCGATGCGTCCGTTGCTGGTGCGGCTAATGGCGTCGCCGGCAAACGCGCCGCAACATTCGTGCGTGACCAAAACTGGCCGGATTTTTTCAGACTGGTTCAGTTCATCGTAAATTTCCGTGGTGTGGACGCCGGGAATGCCAAAGGTGTGCAAGACGGGGAGTTGCTCCAGCGCGTAACGCACAAGCCATGCGCCGGACTTGCTGCCGCCGATCTTGACGCGGGCGGAGAGTTCGATTTGCGTTCCACTGGCCATTGTTTTCTCTTGACCTCTACTTCCCGATGTTCTTGCCGGCGACCCGTCCGGTGAGTATACAACCCCCCAGAAACGTGCCTTCCAGCGATCCTTTGCCGTGAATGCCGCCGCCGCCAAAACCCGCAGCTTCTCCTACGGCGTACAAACCGGGGACCGGCTGGCCATCGGCTGCACGCAGAACCCGGCACTGCAAATCCGTCTGGATTCCGCCCAGGCTTTTGCGGGCGAGAATGAACTCGCGGATGGCAATGAGCGGCGCGGCTTTCGGATCGAGGATCCGCTGGAACTTGCATGTGCGGACGCGGTCGCCACGATATTGGCGAAAGTTGGCGATGCGCCGCAACTGTTCGTCATTGTGAAAAGATGGACCGCGGGCGATCATATCGTCCCAGGCATGAATGGCCGCCGCCATCTGCGGACGATTGAGGCGCAAGCCGTAGATGTTCTTTTCGTCCATGCGCTCCATGAGTTGGTCCAGCGTATCGGCCACCACAATATCGTCAGGACATTCGCGGATGAGGCGATCCACCAACTCCTTGTTGCCGAACATAACGCTCTTGGCCAAAGCCCGACGGTCCTTGTAACGAAAGGCTGACATGTAGTCGCAACCGGAAACGGCGAGTTCGCGAATGGCAATCTTCCAATTCATGACTTGCCAGGAATATTGTCCGGGTTGCTGCAATACGCTTTGGACGAGGTGGCGCGTGTCACCATAAACAGGCATGGGACCGGGCGTCATGATGCGTTCGCCATGGGCGTTAAGCCAAAGGGCAGACCGCGGCGGCACCAGGCTCAGGCCATCGTCAGGACGGCGCTTAGCCGGATGATGAATTCCGGCGGCGTAGTGCCAATGAAGATCAAGATGCGTCACCGCTCCGCCCAAAGCCGAGACGCGGCTGTGCAACATACCGTCACCAAAATCGTGCGCGCCGTTGAGCATTTTTTTCGGAGGCGGCCCCCAAGGCTTATACCAATTAGCACGCAAGAAACTCAGGTCGCCGCCGCAGACGCCGCCGGAAGCGATGACCGTGTGCTCGGCGGTCACGCGGAGCTCCTGGCCTGAATCCATCTTCCGTCCGCGAAGACCGGTTACGTGACCGTTAGTGATTTCAATGCCCGAAACTTCCGTATCGAACATCAACTGAAGGTTGGCGCGTTGCGGATGCACTTCAAGCGCCGCGAGCAGGCAGTGGATAATTTCGTATCCAGTGCCCCACACAATGTGCCAGCGCGGAACGGTATTCCCGGGGCCGTAAATGCCGCGTTCTGCCCAATTGACCAGAGGCAGGAAGGAAACCTTCTTGCCGTTGAGAAAATCGAAGATATACTCGCGCGAATTTTCGCAGTAAAACTGGGCCCAGCGGCGGGGCCAATCGTCACCGGGCTCGTAACCGGCCACGCTTTGCCAGTCACGCCACGCAAGTTCCGGGGAGTCCTTGATCTTGAGCCGGCGCTGATGCGGCGTATCGATCATATGGACGCCGCCAAAAGATTGCTTGGCGAGTCCGCCCAGATTCTCCTGTTTGTCTTTGTCGACGACGAGTACGCGGCGGCCCGAACTCAGCAGTTCGTACGCAGTCACCAAGCCCGCGAGTCCCCCACCGGCGATTACGACGTCGGTTTGGTGCTGCCCAGTCTGGGCGTTTCCGGATTGTACTTGCCGGGAAGAATCCATACACAGATGGCTCGTGTTGCCGAAGACGGGAATATTAACCAGGTCTTGAGCGCGCAAGCATTCTAATCGACGAACGATTTCATCGGTATTGATACGAACCGTGGCGATAATTCCGCTTCGCCAGACTGATATTTTTGCTTTGCCAGACTATAATTCTGCGTCAATCGAACGCAGCTCCGTTTGCAAAGCGATTCACTTGATGCACGGCTATAATGCCGCTGCACTCATTTGTGACTTTCTATGTTCAAAAACCTATTGCCGACTAGTTGGGAAGTGATTCCCTATATCATTTTGTGTACCACAGTAATCTACCTGCTGGTTTTGGTCGG
>JANXPR010000433.1 GCA_025357215.1 Acidobacteriaceae bacterium
ACCCGATCTGAATAAGGAACGGTTCATAGATTTCTTCCAGGGCTTCCTGTTCTTCCGCCAGCGCCGCCGCCAGCGTCCCCAGTCCCACCGGCCCGCCGTTGTATTTCTGGATGATCGTTAGCAAGAGCCGGCGGTCAATTTCGTCAAAGCCGTGTTTATCCACTTCCAGCATTTCCAGCGCGGCCTGGGCGGTTACTTTATCGATGCGGCCGTGGCCGCGGACCTGGGCAAAATCGCGCACACGCCGCAGCAGGCGGTTGGCAATACGGGGTGTACCGCGGGCCCGCGAGGCCAATTCCGTGGAACCTTCTTCGTCAATGGCCACGCCCAGAATTTCCGCGGAACGTTCAATCACAAACTTCAGTTCCTCCGCGGAATAGAACTCCAACCGCAGCAAGATGCCGAAGCGCGATCGCAGCGGTGCGGACAATAAGCCCGCCCGCGTGGTGGCCGCGACAAACGTAAACGGGTTTACGTCAATCGTATGGGTACGCGCCGAAGGGCCTTGACCGATAATGATGTCCAGTTTGTAGTCTTCCAGCGCCGAATAGAGAATTTCTTCCAGCGCCGGCTGCAAGCGATGCACTTCGTCAAAAAACAGGATTTGCCGGTCAGAAAGATTCGTCAGGATGGCCGTAAGATCGCCTTTGATCTGGATGGCCGGACCGGCCGTTTGCTGGTACGGCACGCCCATTTCGTTGGCGATGATGGTGGCCAGCGTGGTTTTGCCGAGTCCGGGCGGACCGTAAAGCAGAACATGGTCCAGGGCTTCACCCCGTGATCTTGCGGCTTCAATGGCCACGGAGAGGTTTTCTTTTACTTTCTTCTGGCCGACGAATTCACGCAAAAACTTGGGACGGAGCTTGAGTTCAAAAGACGCGTCGTCGTCCGCCTGGACCGCTGAGACCAGGCGTTCTTTTTGCAGGGCTTTTTCTTCAGACGATGCCACCTAGGCGATAGTAAAGCGAACTGCAAAAAAAGACCAGATGGGAAATTGCGGAATCGCAAAACATCGCTACGGGAAACCTATTTCGACGAGCATTCACGAGCGAAACATGGGAACCTGGTCGGCTGCACACTTGGCCACAATCAGCGTGACGTCATCCTGCTGTTCGCCCGGACTGAACCGCCGAACGTCATCGATGATCGCGGCCAGCATGTCTCTTGGCGCTAGTGCGCGGTGCTTCCGCAATGCTTCGATCAATCGCTCTTCGCCAAACTCTTCGCCCGCGGGGCTAAAAGACTCGGTCACGCCGTCAGTATAAAGAGCGAGCGTATCGCCAGAAAGAAGCTGGCATTGGCCAACCGAACAATCCCATTGCTGGAAAAGTCCCAGAACCGTGCACGTGGATTCAAGCCGTTCCAGCATACCGTCAGCACGAAGCAAAAGGGCGGAGAGGTGTCCGCAGTTGGCGTAGTAGAGGCGTTGCGCGCGGTCGTCATATTCGGCGAAGAACAGAGTGGCATACGCGCTCTCAGCCGTGTTTTGGTAAAACAAATCATTTACCGAACTCAGCAGGCGCTGGAGCTCTTCTTCGTTCAGAGCCACTGCGCATTGGCTGCGCAAGTTGGCTTGCAGATTTGCCATCAGCAGAGCGGCGGCAATGCCTTTGCCTGAAATGTCGCTCAATACCAGACCAAGCCGTTCGCGTCCTAGATTCAGGAAGTCGTAATAATCGCCGCCCACCTGGTGGGCCTGTATGCAGATTCCTGAATAGTTAAGCGTCCGCATAGGCGGCTGGCTTTGCGGAAATAACCTGGCCTGTACCTGTTTGGCGATCTCCAGTTCATGGGCCGCCCGGCGTTCGGTTTCGGCTTTCTCGGCGGCAGCGCGGCGCTGGGCTTCCACCGCCTGGTTCATTTCGTCAAAGCTGACCAGCGCGAAGGAGTTGTGGTCGATATCTTCAAAGCGAGTAAAAACTCCGCCCCAGACCGGTGTTTCTTTACCCAACAGAACCGAAGATGCAGACTCCTCAGGCGCCTGTGTTTTATATTGCACCCGACGCAGCCGCGGCGTGTGACGAAAACGGACGCCGCGCTCTCTCCATTCGACGTATTTTGCCGGCACGTCTTCGGTGACAAATGCAATTTGCGTGGACCGGCCAATCAGTTGGTATTCCTCGGAGTCCGGTGCGGGCGCAATCAGCGTAAGAACGGCCATGCCGTGCGGAGGAGCAACGGCGACCCAGCGCTGTCCGGATTGCAGCCGGACGTCGAACGCGAGATCAAAGCCCAGTTGGTCCAGGTAAAAGCGGAGGCTGCGGTCCTGATCGCGAACGTAGATGTTCACCGAGTGAACACGGAGATAAGTCTGCTCGCGGTCCGGGCGAGGATTGAACGGTCCGGCCAAAGTAGATGAAGGCGAACTGGCCATGGCCGTGATTATAAAGCCCAGCGTGATCGTTCCAAGCCCGCTGCATCACCAGCTTGCCGCGCTCGTTCCGGCAAGTTTCGCTTTCCGCGTCTTGGACCTGACTCGTTGAATTACTCGGGGTGGTCTTGGGGATGATCTGATGACGGATGCCACTGCCGCTTAAAGATCAGCTGGCAGCTTTCCACATGCGACGCGGCCATTTTCATGGTCATGGTGCCGGCAAAGGAGTCGGCGGTCTGCGCGTGTGTTCTTTGCCTGGACCAGTGGCGGCGGGCCGGATCAAGAGAGTGCCGTCGGCTTCCTTGGGAAACGCGATCGATGTTGGCAAATAGCTCACCAACTCCCATCCAGCGTGGCCCAGGTTGTTGAGCGAAGCAGAGTTGTCAACAACGCATTGGCGTCCTTCGAACGTCAGCGTCCGGTATTCCCATTTGATCTCGTCGGTTTTCTTTTGCTCTTGTCCGCCTGAGATCATGGGGACCTTGAAGGCAGTAATCGCCAACAGCAAGAGCGCACCACCAAGTAAACGAAATGACATAGATTTAATTCCTTTCCACTACATCTTTAGTTGAGACGAGAACAGTTAAGACGAGAACGCCGTCCGCAAGGTTTCTTGCGCCCGAAGCGCAAATCGCCGTGTTCGCAGCAAGATAGCGGCCTTGTGCCAAAAGCCCTGCCGCTGCGTCTAACAGAGAACGAAAGCCCGAAGCCAGGAGCCTTACATCTACATGAAACGTTTGCTAGCCGCCGCAACGGTTGCGGCGATTTTCTTTGCCACCGTTCCAGATCACGCTCGCGCCATGGACCGCGCCCACTTTCTTGAACTCAACAAGAAAGGCCGCGAGCTGGCCAAACAAAAAGACTGGAAAGGCCTGCGGGCAATTCTTACAGAAATTGGCAAGGAGCTACCCAGCCCAACGCCCAACTATTTACTTCGCGTAGCATCGGTGGAAGCCCATCTGGGTCACAACGCGGAGGCTCTCCAGTGGATGCAACGCTACGCGGACATGGGCTTATCGTATGACGTGGCCAGCGACGACGATTTGAAACCCCTGCTGAACGAACCGGGTTGGAGCAAGATTGCCGCGCAGATGAAAAATCGCGCCTTGCCGGTGATGCACACCCAGGAAGTTTGCCGGCTGTCCGTCACCGATCTGATGCCGGAAGACATCACGTTCCATCGGGCCAGTGGGGAATTTATCGTCTCCAGCATTCGCCGTCATTCGTTGTTCCGGTTCAAACTTCCTTCAGGCGATAGCAAGGAATGCATGCTGACCGAGCTGCCTCTGGAAAATGAAGCCAAGCGTTGGCCGGTGCTGGCGGTTTCCGCCGACACGCGCACTTCCGCCGTATGGATGACCCAGGCCGCCATGCCGGGCTTCAACGGCTTCCCTAAAGACGACGAAGGCAAGACCGCGTTGCTGGCCGTTGATCCCGTAAGTGGAAAGATCCAGCACAAGCTCAATCTGGAATCCAAGGGACCGGTAATGCTGGGTGACATGTCGGTTTCACAAGACGGAACAGTTTTTGTTTCTGACGGTCGCGGAGGCGGAGTTTTTCGCGTTCGCGATGGCGGCCAGTCGGGAGAAATCGAAGGGATTGCTGACGGATTTTTCTCTCCGCAGACCCCGGTGTTGGCCGGCGACCACCAACGGGTCTTTGTTCCGGACTACTCCATCGGCGTGGCTGTGCTAAGCCCGTCTGCCCATGGCGAGAAAGCCAAAGTCACTTACCTGGAACATCCCGCGAACATCACGTTGACTGGTCTGGACGGCCTGCTCCTTTCCGGCGATTCGCTCATTGGCATTCAAAACGGCACTGATCCGGAAAGGATCATGCGTTTCCGTTTGAACCGCAAGCAAACCCGCGTGCTTTCCGCGGAAGTCATTGAGCAATCCACCGCGCGTATGGGTGAGCCTACGCATGCGGTCGCCACCGGCGGATGGATTTATGTAATCGCCAACGTAGGCTGGAACAAAGTGGACGACCACGGCGAACTGAAAGAAGGCCAGAAGTTCGATGCCCCAGTGCTACTTCGCTTCCGTGAAAAAAGGAGCTATACAAGGTCGCTGCACAGACATTCCTGAAAAACCCGAGAGCAGGCCGCGCGATCCCGCTACTAGAGCGTTTTTGGAGCGCAGCGACAGAAATATTAATTCTTGCTGGTAACGCTCACTTCTTCCAGTTGTTTTAACCGGGCCTGTAAATCGGCGGCGTTGGGTGCGTCCGGCACCATAACCAGGTAATCACGGATCTGCTGGGCCGCTCCGGAATAATCTTTCTTGCGGATCAGAATGTTGCCGATCAGCAGCGCAATGTCCGGGTGACGATGATCGACGTCAAGAGTCTTGCTCTGCGCGCGCTGGTTTCAGCGGCATCCATGTTGCCTGTGTTGTAATTGGCGGCGGCATTGTAAAAATAAGCCGCGGGGAAAGCGTAGCCGTTGAGTTGGATCAAGTCAGACGTGATTTTTGCCGCTTCCGGCCATTTCTTTTCCGCCACGGCGACCATGGCCAGTCCGAAAATTGGATTTACATACTGGGGATCTGCGGCCAGGGCTTTTTCGTATTCTTCTCGCGCCAGTTGGAATTGGCCCTGTTGCTGGTGAAGATCTCCCATCAGGGACCAGGCGGCCGCAAATTGCGGATAAACTTTCACGGCCTTGCTCAGTTCTTTTTCAGCGTCGGCAAATTTCTTTTGCTCATTCGCCTTTTCGGCCTTTTCAAACGCCTGTTTAGCGTCTCTGGGAGCGTTCATGCTGGTCACGCTGACCGTGGTCCCCTTGGCATCGCCCATGCGCTTAAGGAAGATGGTGCCGATTTCGTAAGTGGAATCCTGGCGAGTGGCAACCAGGACCGACGTGGAAATAAATCCGGCATGCGACGCGCGGTATTCACAACCGCTCAAGTCCACAGGCCGCCGGCTGGAGCTGGACGACCCGGAGCGCACACCGTTACCGCCTGAACTCTGTATGCCGTTTTCACTGGCGTCCTGGAACGTGGGATTCACGCCAATCTGGAATTCGAATTGGCCTTTAAAGTCCGTGTAACCTTCGCGGCGCGTTACTCCGTTGCAAACGCGTTCAATGGCGATGGGTTCACCCGGGTCTGACCCGCCTTCCATGACTACTTTGCCGGAGACAAAAACCGGCTGCGCAGTGGGATCAACGCCAGTCGGAGTGCGGCTGGGCGCGCTGCTGCGGCTTCCGCCGCTCGTGGGTCCGCGTCCCGCTTGTCCCCAGAGTGAAGTTCCCAGGCCACAGAAGAGCAGAACACAGCCAATGGCTGCACGAGAAGAATTGGAAACCATATACGGCCTCCTGATTTTGGATCGCAGGCCTGTGTTCTTCCCAATCAATACGCGCCTGCGCAGGAGGTTATGGTACGTCTTTTTGAGGGGGAATGTCTTGAAAATAACTTGAAAATAAAGAAGGTATTCGGGGCAACCGGCGCGGCGTTCAGGGCCTCACTTGGTTTCGCGACTCACGCCAATTTCGGCGATCACTTCCTGGGCCAGCAGTTTGCTCCCGTCATATAGGACTTCAATCAAACGCGCGCGGGCATTGCGCGCACGGGCCAGCAGGGCGGGCATCTCTGCGTCCGGGAATACGCCAACCATTTCCCATTTATTTTCGCTCGATTGCACCCAGATCTCGTACTGCTTCCACCGTGCCATTTTGCTCGCTTCCTGAAGAACTTCGGCCATTACCCAACCTTTGAAAAATTAACCACCAAGAAGAACCACTAACACCAGGGAACGCTTGAGTCGATGAAGAAACCGCAAGGGATCACTTGGGGAAACTTCGTAACCCTTAAGGCACTCACGTAAGCACTCACGTTAAGCGCAGCCCGTTAAGCACAGTCCTATGAAGCGTGCGCCGCTGGTCAGCGCGTCCGTATTGGTTACCCCGCGCTAGTACCCCGCGCTGGTTCCCCGCGCTGGTTCCTAAAGACGAGATTAGTCTAAGATGCTCCGGGTGGGCAACGTGCCCACCCGCCTGGGTAATCAAGAACGTTATCTTTATCTTGTTCGGTGGGCTTATTTTGCTGGCTTCACGCCAGCCCCGGTGTCCATGCCTTTCCACCCCGGAGTTTCGCCTTGGTTCTGCTCGTCGAGCCACTTTTTGAGTGGAGCAAAATAATCGGCAATGGCCGTGGCGTCCATTTGGCGCTGACCGGTCAGAGCTTCCAGAGCGTCTGGCCACGGCTGGCTTTTGCCCATGCTCAGCATCTTGTTCAGTTTCTCTCCGGCTGCTTTGTTCTTATAGACCGAGCAGCGATGCAGCGGCCCTTGAATGCCCGCGGTCTGGCACAGTCCGCGATGGAACTGGAATTGTAAGATCCGCGCCAGGAAATAACGCGCGTAGGGCGTGTTGGACGCGATGTGATACTTGGCGCCGGGATCAAAGTCCGCTTCGCTGCGGTCCACCGGCGGCGCAACTCCTTGATATTTGGCTTTCAAGTCCCACCAGGCTTTGTTGTATTGCGCAGGCGTGATTTCACCGGAGAAAACCTGCCAGCGCCATTTGTCGATCAACAGGCCAAAGGGCAGGAAGGCAATTTTGTCGAGCGCCATCTTGAGCAGGTAGCCGGTGTCAGCGCTGGCGGGCGGGACGGTATCGAGCAGGCCGACTTCCTTCAGATATTCGGGTGTAACGGAAAGCGCAATAGTGTCACCTACGGCTTCATGGAATCCGTCATTCGCGCTGTCCTGGAAGAGTGGTGGCTGCTCTTTGTAAGCGCGCTGGTAGAAGTTGTGTCCCAGTTCGTGGTGGATGGTGACAAAGTCTTCGTCCGTCACTTCAATGCACATCTTCAGGCGCAGGTCTTCGCGCTGATCAACGTCCCATGCGCTGGCGTGGCAGACCACATCCCGGTCTTTGGGTTTAACAAATAATGACCGTTCCCAGAAAGTCTGCGGCAGCGGAGCAAAACCCAGGGACTTAAAGAAATTTTCGCCGTAGCGGACCATCCCCAACTCGTCCACTTTGCGGTCTTTCAGGAGCTGCGTGAGATCGTAAGTTTTGTCGGTGCTGGCCGGAGCGACGATGGGATAAATATTGCCCCATTCCTGCGCCCACATATTGCCGAGCAATTGCGTGGGGATCATGCCATCCGCGCGTTCGGCGGCCTTGCCGTATTTCTTGATCAACTGCTTGCGCACGTATGTGTGCAGCGCAAGGTAGAGCGGTTCCAACTGGCGCCACAGGCGTTCGGTTTCAGCGCTGAACTGTTCGGGCGTCATGTCGTAGTTGCTGCGCCACATGGCGCCGGTGTCTTTAAAGCCGAGTTCCTTTGCGCCTTTGTTGGATAGCTGCACAAAACGCGAATATTTTTCCCGCATGGGGACGGAAATTTTGTGCCAGCCCATCCAGGCATCCATCAGTTCGTCCTGATTGGTGCTGGTAGCCAAGGTACGGCTCAGGTCGCCCAGAGACAGGCATTTTTCCTTGCCGTCCACCTGCTTGCAGTATTTCCCTTTGCCGTACATGCCATCGAGCTTGCTGGCCAGTTCGGTGAGCTCTTTGCGTTCGGCGTCATTGTTCGGCGCTGGCGCGGTAAGTGAAAGTTTCAGCAGCTTGAATTTGCGCGCCAGGTCAGCGGGCAGCTTCATGCCGTCAAAGCGCCGGGCGTCCAGGGCGAGCTGCGTAACCGCCTTGGTCAGGACTTCCTGGGCTTGCGCGGCCATGGTCTCGGTGTCGTCGGTGATGAAATTTTCCTGCACCCACTGCGCGCGTGCCGCCCGGACGCCCAGGTCGTCCAACTGGACTTCGGCGTTTTTCATGAAGGCCGTGGCTTCGGCGACCGTCGGCGCGCTTTTCGCTCCGGCAGGCTTTTTGGCGGACGTGGATTGAGCAGACACAGCGCATACTCCGATCAAGAAAGTAATCAAAACTTGGCAAATTCTGTTGGGCACCTTGGCTCCTCCGATTAGGGCAGACAAACTGGCTAGGGTAAGCGTTGACGCAAGGGAATAGCAAATGGGGTGCTTTTTGATCGTAGCCCCATCTCTCCCGCTCCATCCCAAGGTTTAAAGGAGTTGCACAATCCATTTCCAATTTGGCGTGGAGTTGAGCGTTTGCTGCCTTTCCGATGACGGCGATGACGCGCGATCACGGCGATTCCGGCGATTTCCTCACCCTTACCCCGTCATTTTTCTGACTTTGTTGCAAACAAAAGACTTCTCTGGATTGCCCCTTGGACGGCCCCTGGACGGCCCTTGCACCGAGCTTGGACGGAGCTTGGACGGAGCTTGCACGGAGCTTGGACGGCCCAAGCCCAAGCCTCCGGCTGAGAGGTTGCAATACGCTCGTTTCCGACCTCCAGTTTTCCAGAATTGGGATGTTTGAACATTTGAATGCCTACAACGGTCTATTCTTACATCTCGGCAGCCAGGCTTTCTCCCTCTCTGGGTCTTAGCACCACCCTGCGCACTGCCTGCGCGTGGCTCAACCAGTATATCGTAATTTATTCGCCATATCAACGAAACAGCCAGTTGCCCGCCGCACAAGCAGTGCCCCCTATTGCCCTCTCGGACTGTAGAAACTTCCTAACCCCCTTGTCATCTTGAGCAAGCATGAAGAAGCGCAGCGACTGAGGGCGCGTCGAAAGATCCCGAGGATGCTCGCGCCACCATACTGATTCAGGGAGTTCTCTCCAGGGACTGTCTCCGGAGCCGCATCTTCCGGCCCCAGTTTTCAACGAGTGTATTCGATAAAGCGGATCACTCCACTTCTGTCATCTTGAGCAAGCATGAAGAAGCGCAGCGACTGAGGGCGTGTCGAAAGATCCCGAAGACGTGACGTGGACTCAGTTGACTCATGGAGTTCTTACGGTGGGTAGCACGCCACTAGCCTGCGGCACTCAAGACCTTGCTCGGACGAGACCCTCAGAACCTGTCATCTTGAGCAAGCATGAAGGAGCGCAGCGACTGAGGGCGCGTCGAAAGATCCCGAGGATGCGTCCTGAACCATGCCGATACGAGGTGTTCTCACCAATCTGTGTGTGCTATCTTTCCCCCGTGCGCGACGGCTTCCGTTTCATTTAGTCACCGCCGCTCCTTCTCCGATGCTGCTCTTCCGCAGACAAGCGGCGTTGTCTCCTTGTCCGCTTTCGCCCACCCATTGTCCGGAATCGGACACAAATACGCGGAACTGACCGCTGCGGGGCTGCGTATATCTGCATCAAGGCTAGCTGTTTGACTATCCGGGTCATTGGCAAGGCGATTGCCTGTTAGGTTTAGGCCCAATCAT
Organism: Acidobacteriaceae bacterium; assembly: GCA_025357215.1. Lineage (GTDB taxonomy): Bacteria > Acidobacteriota > Terriglobia > Terriglobales > Acidobacteriaceae > Angelobacter. Next base: position 9,627 of record JANXPR010000433.1, read on the forward strand.
CAACATCCGTTCTTCGCGAGGAAACATTCATGGAAACGATTCTGCAAGATATCCGTTTTGGCATACGCATGCTGGTGAAGAACCCCACCGTCACCATCGTTGCGGCGCTTACGCTGGCGTTGGGCATCGGCGCCAACACCGCGATCTTCAGCATGCTCAACGGACTCTTTCTTCGGCCACTCCCGGTGGCCAACGCAGAACGGCTCACAGTGATCGGCGGCCAGACCAAAGGGCAGGACGCCGGCTATGAGCTTTCCTATCTCGATTATCGCGACATACGCGCGCAGGCGACCGGCTTTACGGATGTGCTGGCCTACAACCTGAACGTGGTCGCCTTGCAGCATGAGAACCAGGCCGACTCCATCGTGGTGAGCTACGTAAGCGACAACTACTTCACGGCTCTCGGACTCAAGCCCGCCGCCGGACAGCTTCTTTATGGTGCGGACCTGGAGCAAAAAGGCCACGCCCCCACCGTTGTTCTCGGATACTCCTATTGGCAGAAGCGTTTCAACGGAGACTTGGGAATCGTCGGCCAACAGGTCAAACTGAACGGCAACTCGGCAACCATCATCGGCGTGGCGCCAAAAGGGTTTCTCGGACTGTATTCCATTTTCGACATGCAGGCCTATTTGCCGCTCGGTATTCGCACTTCACCCAACGGCCAGGACACCTTCTTCACCAAGCGCGACGCCCGTGGACTTAAAACTTTTGGAATTTTGAAACCCGGCGTAAGCATGAAAGAGGCCCAGAGCAATTTAAACGTGGTGATGAGCCGGCTGGCGCAACAGTATCCCGAAAATAAGGACTACACCGCCCGCCTGTATCCGGAAAAGATGGCCCGTCCAGACCCCGATCCTTCCAACGGAGTATTGATCGTTGGCGTGTTGTTTATGGGCTTGGCCGGCCTGGTACTTCTGCTGGCCTGCACCAACGTTGTGAACATTGTTCTCGTGCGCTCTACCGGACGCAGCCGGGAAATGGCCATCCGCGCTGCCCTGGGCGCTGCGCGCACTCGCCTGGTGCGCCAGTTGATCACCGAAAGCGCTCTGCTGGCCCTGTTGGGTGGTGCGGCTGGCTTGGCCCTTGGCTCGTGGGTAAGCCACCTGATGAGTTCCATCAGGATTGTGGTGCTGGGCAGCCCCTTGTTGTTTGATTTTAGTTTTGATTGGCGCGTGTTCCTCTTTGGCATGAGCGCGGCCTTGTTCACCGCGGTTCTTGTTGGCATGGCGCCGGCGATGCGCGCTTCCAAGACCAACCTGAATCAGGTCTTGCATGAAGGCAGCCGCGGCGTGGTGGCCGGAAGCAACCGCAATATCTTGCGCAATCTGCTGGTCACCGGACAGGTGGCCGTTTCGCTCATGCTGCTCGTTGTGACCGGGCTCTTTGTCCGCAGCGCGAACAATGCCGAGCATGTCTATCTCGGGTTTGATCCCAGCCACGTCCTCAACGCGACCCTCGATCTGCGCACACTGAATTACGACAACGAACAGGCGCGCCGTTTTTTCCACGACCTGGAAGAACGCGTCCGCACCATTCCCGGAGTCAAATCCGCGAGCATTGCTTCCTCGGTCCCCATGGGCGTTTCCAGCAGCGCCTATCACGTATATCCGGAACTACAGACCGGGGAACGAAAAGAAGCGGCGCCCAATGTCCGCTACAACAGCGTTGGGGTCCAGCATTTTGAAACCATGAGCGTCCCTCTGCTGCGCGGACGCGTTTTCACCGAGCAGGACACCGAAAAATCCACCCGCGTGGCTGTGGTGAATGAGGTCATGGCGCAAAAATTCTGGCCGAACCAGGACGCCATCGGCAAACATTTCAGGGCCCCCGACCCCGCGTCACCTCTGATTGAAGTTGTAGGTATTACCAAGCAGGGAAAATACTCGGGGCTCGCGGAAGACCCCACACCGTTTTTCTATCTTCCCGCGGCACAGGACGCCAACGTGTATGCCGTGATTCAGCTCCGTACCGCCGGTTCGCCGGAAGCGCTGGGACCTGATCTGGTCCGCGAAATCCACGCGCTGGCGCCAACTCTCCCGGTCGTCGACCTGGAGAGCATGGAACACACCCTGGAAGGCGTGAACGGCTTGTTCCTCTTCCGCATGGCCACTCGTTTTTCCGGCGCGCTCGGTTTCGTCGGACTCATGCTGGCCCTGGTCGGCGTCTATGGCGTGATCTCATACGCGGCGGCGCAACGGACACATGAGATCGGCGTGCGCATGGCGCTCGGCGCCGGACGCTCCAGCATTCTGAAGATGGTCTTGCGCCAGGGGTTCATACTGGTTGGCCTTGGCGTGGGCCTTGGGTTGTTGGGTGCCATAGGCCTTGGCGTGTTGGTCCAAAGTCTTCTGTTTGGCGTGAGCCCGGTTGATCCGATAACGTTGGGCACAGCGGCGCTGTTCATGGGACTGGTCGGCCTGGTAGCTTCGTACATCCCGGCGCGCCGCGCCATGAATATCGAGCCTCTGCGGGCGTTGCGTTACGACTGAGCTTTTCTTCATTCCGAACGAAGTGAGGAACCTCCATCGCTCCGCCGATCTCGGGTAGAGACGTGGCAGTGCCACGTCTCTACGTCGTCAGTGCGGCACGCGCGTCCAGCTTCGTAAGCCGTTGCCGCAGCCAGGTCGCACGACCGCAGACTTACTCTCCCTGAATTTCTCCGTGTCTCCGTGGTGAGATTTGCTCTCTGCGGAAATTCCTGTGCGCCCCTCTGGAAAACTCGTCCCAAACTCTGCAATTGTCGATTGACGCCAGCGGCGCGTTTCGCTGACAATCCTTGGAACTCATGCTTTTCTATCTCGCAGGTTCCATCGAATATTCTCCTGATCTAGGCAAGGGCTGGCGCGCGGAAATTACCCCGGCACTCAAGTCCCTGGGACATGAAGTTTACGATCCTGCCGAAGATGAGTTGAAGAACCTTTCCGAAGTTGAAGCCCAGGAATTCCGCTCGTGGAAAAAAGACGACCTGCCACGCTTCCAGGAAACCATCCGTAAAATTATCGCTTACGATCTGGATTTGATCGAAAAGCAGTGCGACGCCATTGTCTGCTACTGGGATCAGTACGCCGGACGCGGCGCTGGCACGCAAGGCGAGCTCACGTTTGCCCACCGGATTGGCGTCCCGGTTTATTTGATTTGTGGAATTCCTGTGGAGCAAATGAGCGGCTGGCTGCTCGGCTGCGCCACGGAAGTATTCACCAGCTTTGACGGCTTTCACGCCTTCGCCCGCCACAACTTTGCGCGCAGGTTTGAGATGGAAAACGCGAAGCCGGAAAACGCGGAACTGAAAAACACCTTGCTGGAAAGCACTGATTTCAAAAACACATTAAGTCATCGAGGAAGCCGGGGATGAATGCGATGCGAGGAAATTTAGGCTGGATTGAAGTAGTGTGCGGTCCCATGTTCAGCGGCAAGAGCGAAGAGTTGATCCGCCGCCTACGCCGTGCGGAGATCGCCCGCCAGCGCGTGCAGATTTTCAAGCCGGTAATCGACCAACGTTACGCCACCGACCACATCGTTTCGCATGACGATGGACGCATACACGCCGAGTCCGTCAACAACTCCGCGGACGTGCAGGCCAAACTCGATGTGCGTACAGAAGTGATCGGAATCGATGAAGCGCAGTTCCTGGGTGACGGCACCGTCGACTTTGTCGTCCGTCTGGCCGACATGGGCAAACGCATAATCATCGCCGGCCTGGACACCGATTATCTCGGCCGCCCGTTCCACCCCATGCCGGAACTGCTGGCCGTCGCCGACGAAATCACCAAGACCCTGGCTATCTGCATGCAATGCGGCAATCCCGCAAAGCACACGCAACGGTTGATCGCCAATGAAGATTTGATTGTGGTAGGCGCAGCCGGAATGTATGAAGCGCGTTGCCGTCGCTGCTTTGAGCCCGATCTGGCCGCCAAGGAAGCCGAGAAAAGAAAGAAGACGCAGTTGGTTTCGGCGGGGTAGGAGTGCCCAATGGCGATCAACTTATTGAAAGAGCTAGGGTCAAGATGCTGGTACTGTGGCAACACGAATCCCGTCCACGATAAATTTCCCGACCATGAAATTAACGCGTGTCGCTCTTGTATCAAGCGGCGTCACAAGAAACCACTTGAAGATTTCCGGTATCTACTTGGTCCGAGCAAAATAGCTCCAGGAGTTGATCTAAAGACGCTGGAAAACCCAGTCACCGCCAGGACGGGAGACGAAGACCGAGCAATAAAAGCGATGATTCACCGAACCCGCGAGAAGATACAAAGTTACAAATTCTACTACGAAGGAATCGCGCTAGATTGTTCAAGTGAGACCGCGAGCACCAGAATATGGCATGACATCAAAACTCTATCGAGCCATGGCTTATTGAAAGAGCTGGGGTCAAAATGCTGGTATTGCGGTACGCTACTGTGCAGGTACAAACAAGATTGGCGGGACATCATAATTCCGCTTCGGAACGGCAAATATATTGAAGGCCGCGAAATAGAAAAAGTTACTCCGTACTATGGGCGACCGACACATGATTACGTAGCGGATTTTACGGTGAATTCTTGCCGATCCTGCACCAGTCGACGCCAAAGAAAACCAATTGAAGAATATCGAGGGTGGTTGGGTGTCCGCGTTATGCCTGAGGGGAAAGAGCTGCCATCTCTCAACGCTGCACTTGTTACTGGCTTACCGCATGGCGATGAGGAGCGCAACGTTGTTGAAGCAAGGATTCAGCAACTTCAAGGGATAGCGCATGGGTACAAGTTTTACGCCGAGGAATTGATAGTACACTGCGGGCGAGAGTGGAGGAATGCGTCGTAACGCCTAGATCCAACGGTCGGCAATGAAGTGCTGATTTTCAATTACAAGATTTCAAACTGCCGTGTAAAATGCGGACAATGGTAAAAAACCATAGAAGCCATGTATCCGGTAAAGGCGGCAAGCAGCGATTCGCTGCGATGATTAAGGACAAACTAGAGGCACAGGTAGCCAGGCTCAATCGGCAACTCGTTCGCAAAAAGCCTAAACCTGAGTCGAAGACTTCGCATTGAATCCACTGTACTCGTAAACAAACTCAACCCTACATTTGCAACTGATTGAAAGCTCTATCACAACTTAGATTTCTAAGGTTGAGACTTAGCGGTGCTACGTCTCTCCGCTTTTGTCGCCTGCGCGTTCCCCATTCTTTCTTCCGACGAGAAAATCAGCCGCGAATTTTCACGAATCAACACGAATCAACAAAGCAATTCGTGGCATTCGGGTTCATTCGCGGCTCCAAGACTTTTTCTTGCAGCTCTGGTCGTGGATTGCAGTACGCCGTTACTCGGGAGCAACGGTTTCAATTACCCAATTACCAAATTACTCAATTACAATTTTCCTATTACCCGATTACCAATTCCCGCCTTACTCTTCCACTTCCACTTCTTCGCCGCGCGCCGCTTTGTACGCGGTCACAATCTTTTCCTGATTCACGGCCGGGACAAAGTCATAGTGCGCCATGTCCATGTGGAAACTGCCACGGCCTTGCGTCATGGACGTAAGGTCTGCTCCATAGGTCAGCATTTCCGCCATGGGCGCTTCCGCTTTCACCACGGTCTTGCCGGCCTTGTTGTCCATGCCTTGAATGCGTCCGCGACGCGAGTTCAGGTCGCCCATGATGCTGCCGGCAAATTCGTCAGGCACGGTGATCTCCACGTGCATGATCGGCTCCAGCAGCGTGGGCTTGGCCTGTTCCATGGCTTTTCTGAACGCGATGCGGCCCGCGGTCTTAAAGGAAAGTTCGTTGGAGTCCACGTCGTGATAGCTGCCGTCGTAGAGGATCACGCGGAAGTCCACGACCGGGAAGCCCGCTAGAAAGCCGCGCGCCGCGGCTTCCACAACGCCTTTTTCCACGGCGGGAATGTAGTTCTTGGGAATGGAGCCGCCGAAAATGTCATTCACAAATTCAAAGCCCTTGCCGCGCTCGTTGGGCTCCATTTTGATTTTGCAGTCGCCGTATTGGCCGTGTCCGCCGGACTGTTTCTTGTGGCGGCCTTGCACGTCGGCCTTGCCGCGGATGGTTTCGCGATACGGGACCTTCGGCGCTTTCAGCACCACTTCGGTGTGATAGCGTTTCTTCAACTTCGCGACCATCACTTCAATGTGCTGCTGACCGGTACCAGCGATCAGGAATTCCTTGGTCTGCTCGTCGCGGAAGAAACGCACCATGGAATCTTCTTCCATGAGTTTGTGCAGGCCGTGGGAGAGTTTGTCTTCGTCGTTGCGGCTCTTGGGTTCAATGGCAAACGTGATGGCCGGTTCGGGCAGCACAACGGCATCAAACTTGATGGGATTGGTTTTATCGCCCAGCGTGTCGCCGGTGAGCGTGTCTTTCAATTTGGCCACGGCGCCAATGTCGCCGGCGTGGAGTTCCGGGACCGGCGTCAGGTTCTTGCCTATGGGCACCGAAAGATGCGCCAGCTTTTCTGACGTGCTGCGGGTGAAGTTCTGCAGCGTAGCGTCGTTCTTCACAACGCCGGAGAAAACTTTGAAGTATGTAATGCGGCCCGCAAATGGATCGTTGGCGGTCTTGAAAACGTAAATAGAAATTGGCGCGGAGTCGCTCACTTTGATGTCAGCGCCATGCCCGTTGCCGGACGATGTTGCCGGTTCGGCGTGTACGGCGGCGTGTTCCGCGGCCGTCGGGAAGTAGTCGACAACAAAGTCCATCAGGTGATCGGTGCCGATGTTGCCCAGGCCGGAGGCGAACAGTACGGGGAAAATTCTGTCGTCCTTAATGGCTTCATGCAACGCAGGGATGAGGTGTTCTTCGGCGATGGTGCCTTTGTCAAAGAACTCGGCCATCAGTTCGTCTTTGCCTTCGGCAATGATTTCGACAAGTTTTTCGTGGGCTGCTTTTGCGGCGCCTTCAAGGTCGGCGGGAATGGGGCCTTCTTTGCCTTTGCCGTTCCCGCCCAGTTCGTAGGTATAGGCCTTCATGGTGACCAGATCCACCACGCCTTTCAGGTTCTTCTCGCTGCCGATGGGCAGCTGCACCGGGACCACTTGACGCCCGAAGGCGTTGACCAGACTTTCCAGCGCTGTTTCGTAGTTGGCGCGCTCACGGTCCATGCGGCTTACCACAATCACGCGCGGTAAATTAATTTCTTCCGCATACTGCCAGACTTTTTCTGTCACCACTTCGACGCCAGAAACGCCATCCACCACCACCAGCGAAGCTTCCGCCGCGCTCATGGCGATTTTGGCTTCATGCGTGAACAACGTGAAGCCGGGCGTATCGAGGAGATTGATTTTTGTATCGTGCCATTCCACGGGAGCAAGGCCGGTGCTGAGCGTCATCTGCCGGCTGATTTCTTCTTCGTCGTAATCGGTGGTTGTGGAACCGTCATCCACGCGGCCCAGCTTGGGTGTGGCGCCGGCGGTGAACAACATGGAGGACACCAGGGAGGTCTTGCCTGAGTGCGAGTGCCCAACCACCACGAGATTGCGGATATCCTTGCCTTCGTAAACCTTCAAAGTGCCTCCTTGAATGGCAAGCCCAGTGCCGGATTGCAGACGAGTTGCTCCCGAGAAGTTGTACTTGTCAGGTTAACTGCTGGTCAAGAGGGTCAGCGGGCTCCAGTGGGACATGTTAAGAACAGGTGAACATCACATTATCCCGCTGGATTTGCGGTTTGAAAAGGGGCACACGCGGAGATTTAGCGCAATTTTCTTGCACCCGAGTGTGACGCGGGTCATTGCCGGTTGGCTATTGCCGATTGGCTATTGCATGGTGGAGCTGGATTCGTTGCCGCGAAGGTTCTTGTCGCGAATCTCTTCGTAGCAGCCGCCGCAGACCAGGGCGATTTCCATCAGCTCTTCGGTCGCGTCGGTCCAGCCATCGTACTCAATGCGGATGAGTTCGCAGTTGTTGCACCATGCATCCGGGAAGGGATTGTGGCGGTCGTCCAGATCACAGAAAAATCCCAGATACTTTCCGTAAACGAGATGTTTGCAAACGAACGCTTCGTGGCTTGCGCCGTGTTCGTCACAACGAATCGTTGCCATAAATTACCTCAAGCACGCGTAATGGTAGCAACGGCAGTCCCGCAACTGCCCTAAGGTATTTTACATATTTTTAGAGCTAAATCTAACAAATTTTCTAAACCAAAGTGCCCTATTAAGCACATAAACCTTAAATTCTCTAATCTTTGAGTGTCTTGGCGGCAAGTCGGCAATGGAGAGAATTTGAAATATTCTGAGGCCATCTTGTCCAAAAACTGGACGATTATTAAGTGATGATCAGAAACCGCCGAAAGAATGGGGATTATTAGGGACCAGGAGAAAGACGTTTTCGAACAGAAACCTTAGCCCACAAAAGGACACGATGGAACACGAAGGGGTTGAATTGCCTTCCGATGAAACACCAGTGAGTCAAGTGAAGGCTCTCAGTTTCATCAATCATCCGCTTCGTCTGTTGCATTTACCTGATTGAGAAACAGGCCTCGTGATCGCCAGGTCAAACAAGATTTCGAATGAGTCGGGCTCAACGCTCCCAGTTGCGTCAAGCATCCGCTTCGTTTGTTCCATTTACCTGTTTGAGAAATAGGCCTCGTGATCGCCAGGTTTTAACAAGATTTCGAATGAATCAAGCTCAACGCTCAGTTTCATCGATCCATCGGTTTCTTCTGTTCCGTTTAGCTTGATTGAGAAACAGGCCCCGTGATCGCCAGGTTTTAACAAGATTTCGAAAGCGCCCGAAGGGCGCGTCATAACGGTAGCCCAGGCCGTAAGGCCTGGGAAAGCTCTAGAAAGAAAATGCAAGCCCCGGAGGGGCGACACTAGTCGAAAACGTATTTCGGATCAAATGGGACGTTGTGTTTCTTGAGAAGGGCGATAAATTCCTCTTCAAACGTCATTTTCCGGTGATGCGCGGCTTGATTGAAGGCGTATTTCTTCACGGCCGGGATGTTCGAAGCGCTGACGCTGAAACTACTGAAGCCTTCTTGCCAAGCGAATTTGAGGCCTTGCCGATGCATCCATTTAGAAGAGTTCGACTTGATCAGGTTCACCGCCTTGGGCACAAGGATCGTCGGTGGCAATTCGACCAACAGGTGGACATGGTCTTCAATGCCGCCGATTGCCAGTGACATGACCTTAACTTTCCTACAGATTCCTGCCATGTAGCTCCAGAGCTGCGACTGAATCTCTCTTGGAATTTGTTTCGCTCGCGCTTTGGTACTGAAGACGATGTGAAAATGGTGCTTCGTGTACGTGTGTGACAAGTGTCGCCCCTCCGGGGCTCAGATTGTAAACGAAGTCTTCCCAGGCCTTACGGCCTGGGCTACCGTTATGACGCGCCCGAAGGGCGCTGACGCTTCCGCCACTCGGCGAACCAAATTTCTGTCGTTGCTTTTATTTCCTTTGCAAGCTTAACAATGAAGATCGCCACTAATCCCAACACGAAAGTCTCCGTCGGAGATCTCAGCAATGAACTCGGTTTCGACTGTGTATTTCTTCTTGCCATTCGGGTATTCCGGCGCTCCAGAGTGATGAATTATCGAGTTTCTGGCAAGCCCGATGTTTTCGAAACGAGCTAGCGACAGTGGTCCTGGACCTAAGACTTTCTCAAGTTTTTCAAAGCGCTGTGTAATCTTGGAATCTCGGTCGGCTCCATGCTGAATCATCCAGGCGTCAAATAGAGTGACAAGCGATACAAGCCCCATGTTGCCGGCATGGTATCGCAACAAAGTAAGTTGTTCCTCCCAATGATCTTGCCTATGTGACTCTTCGTCAGGATGAGACCATATTGTTCCTCGGAATTCGTCACATACCCTCTTGTCTAGGCGCTCAATTCCTTCAAGCGTGGCTTTATAAGCATCTAGCACGAGGGAGTTAACATCGTCGCCGAAGAAATCAACAGGGTCGCAATAGAAAATGTCGAAATCATCCAATGGATATCTCCGCAGTAAATCGACAGGGAAGCGGTGATGATCTAAATCGTGGCCCGCCTTCCGTTTACTTCTTGCCCGCCAGCAATTGCCGCAGCACGTACTGCAAAATGCCGCCGTGCTCGTAATAGAGAATTTCCTGCGGCGTATCGATGCGGACCATCGCTGTGAATTCTTTGCTATTGCCGTCAGGCGAAGTCGCGCGGACTTTGATCTGTTTGCCGCCGGCAAATTTACTTTCCAGCATTTGCGGCAGGCCGATGATGTCAAACGTCTCGTCGCCCTTGAGACCGAGCTTGTCGGCGTCCTGGTCAGCGAGGAACTGCAGCGGCAGAATTCCCATGCCGACAAGGTTCGACCGATGGATACGTTCGTAGCTTTCTGCAATCACCACGCGGATGCCGAGAAGCAGTGGGCCTTTCGCGGCCCAGTCGCGTGAGGAGCCCGATCCATATTCTTTTCCGGCCAACACCACGAGCGGTACGCCGTCCTTGATGTACTTAACGGAAGCGTCGAATATCGACATGTCCTCGCCGCTTGGGAAATAGCGCGTTACGCCACCTTCTGATCCCGGCACCAGCATATTGCGCAGGCGGACGTTGGCAAACGTTCCGCGGACCATCACTTCATGGTTGCCGCGGCGCGACCCGTAAGAGTTAAAGTCCGCGGGCTTCACGCCGCGCTCTTGCAGATATTTTCCGGCGGGTCCGGCGGCTTTGATCGAACCGGCGGGAGAGATATGGTCGGTGGTCACGCTGTGACCCAGCTTGGCCAGCACGCGCGCGGCTTTGATGTCTTTTACCGGAGCGGGCTTGGCCGGCATGTCGTCAAAGTACGGAGCGCGCTTGATGTACGTGGAGTTCGCGTCCCATGTGTAGGTGTCGCCCTTGGGGACCCGGAGTTTTTTCCATTCGGCATCGCCGTCAAAAATGGTGTCGTAGGTATGCTTGAACATGCCGGAGTCAATGGAATTGGTCACGGCATCGCTCACTTCTTTTTGTGTAGGCCAGATATCGCGCAGATAAACCGGCTTGCCGTCTTTGCCGTCGCCCAGCGATTCTTTCGTGATGTCCACGTCGATGCGGCCGGCCAGCGCGTAAGCCACCACCAGTGGCGGGGACATCAGGTAGTTGGCGCGAACGTCGCCATTGATGCGGCCTTCAAAGTTGCGATTGCCGGAGAGTACGGAGACGGCCACCAGTTCCTGGTCGACAATAGCGGCGGAAATTTCCGCGGGCAGCGGTCCCGAGTTGCCGATGCACGTAGTGCATCCGTAGCCCACGATGTTGAAACCAAGCTGATCAAGATATTTGGTGAGCCCGGCCTTGTTGTAGTAATCGGCCACAACGCGTGAGCCGGGCGCGAGTGACGTCTTCACCCACGGCTTACGCGCGAGTCCTTTTTCCACGGCTTTCTTTGCCAGAATTCCAGCGGCCAGCATGACCGAAGGGTTCGACGTGTTGGTGCACGAGGTGATCGCGGCAATGACCACGGATCCGTCGTGCAACTTGTTGCCATTAGTTGCAGCAGATTGGCTTGCGGCAGGTTTTGCTCCGCCTTTGCTTGCCGGACGCAACGAGGGCAGAGCTTGTTCGAAAGATTCTTTCGCTTTCGAAAGCAGCGCCCGGTCCTGCGGACGCTTTGGCCCGGCAACGCTGGGCTCCACCGTACTCAGGTCCAGCGAAACAGTCTGTGTGTACTCGGCGTCTTTTGCTCCGGCTGTCCGCCACAGGCCTTGTTCTTTGCAATAGGCTTCTACCAGCGCGATCTGATCGGCGCTACGTCCGGTGATGCGCAGGTAATCGACCGTGGTGGAATCCACGGGGAAGATACCGCAGGTAGCGCCGTATTCGGGAGCCATGTTGGCGATCGTCGCGCGATCCGCAAGCGGCAGGGAATCGAGCCCCGGTCCGAAGAACTCAACAAATTTTCCAACGACGCCGGTCTTGCGCAGCATCTCGGTCACCGTGAGGACGAGATCGGTGGCGGTGGCGCCTTCTTTCAAGGATCCAGTCAGCCTGAAGCCCACCACTTGCGGCAGCAGCATGGAAACCGGCTGGCCCAGCATGGCGGCTTCGGCTTCAATTCCGCCCACGCCCCAGCCCAGCACTCCCAGGCCGTTGATCATCGTGGTGTGGGAGTCCGTGCCGACAACGGTGTCCGGGTACGCTTGCGTAACGCCATCTTTCTTTTCCGGAAACACCACGCGCGCCAGATACTCCAGGTTGATCTGGTGAACGATGCCCATGTCCGGGGGAACGGCTTTGAAATTGCGAAACGCCGTCTGTCCCCAACGCAGGAATGCGTAGCGCTCTTGATTGCGTTCGTACTCCAGCCGCGCGTTCGTGACGAACGCTCCCGCGGTGCCAAACTCGTCCACCTGTACCGAGTGGTCAATCACCAATTCGGCTGGCTGAAGCGGATTGATCAGGTTCGGATCGCCGCCCATCTTCTTCATGGCATCGCGCATGGCGGCCAGGTCGACCACTGCCGGTACGCCGGTAAAATCCTGCATCAGCACGCGCGCCGGAGTAAAAGCAATTTCCTTGTCGGGGACGGCTTGCGGCTGCCAGTTGGCCAGAAAGCGAATATCGTCGGCGGTAACGCTGCGTCCGTTTTCGGTGCGCAAGAGATTTTCGAGCAAAATACGGAGCGAATAAGGAAGGCGCGTGGTGGCGATGCCTTGTTTGTCGAGTGCGTCCAGACGGAAGATTTCAAATTCCTGAGCGCCAACGCGCAACTTAGAACGGCTATTAAATGTATTCATTGCGAGATTCACCTTCCCTATTGGATTCGCGGGGGCTGGAAAACGTTCCGGAAGCTTTGGGATTTCAGGGGATGGCTTAGAATTCGCCGCCCACAATCCTGTAGAGCAGCAGAAGGTTCAAGGCGATGATCAGCACGGTGACCGTGTACGCCATCGAGTTTGTGCTCTTGGAGTTGACCATGTCTGACATCACGGTTTTGGAGCGCGTCAGCAGGACCAGGGGGACCAGAGCAAACGGAATCGCAAAGCTCAGCACCACTTGAGATAGTAACAAAATCCGCAGGGGGTTGAGTTTAAGCGCGATGACAATTAACGCGGGAATAATGGTGATAAAGCGGCGGAGAAAGACGCTGAACTTGATATCCAGGAATCCTTCAATAATCACCTGCCCGGCCATGGTTCCTACGGTAGAAGACGAAAGTCCCGAAAACAGCAGCGCCAGAGCAAACGCCACGCCGGAAACGGCCGGGAGGATCGGTCGCAACGTAAGGTGCGCTTCGTCAAAAGTAAACGGTGTGCCGTGGGTGAACCAGACCGCCGCGCCCATGATGATCATGGCGGAATTAATGAGCCACGCGCCGTTCATGGCCATCAACACGTCCACCAGTTCATAACGCAGGTGGCGGAGCGTGAGCATCCACTGGTTGGTCGGACTGTGCTGCGAATCTTCACGCACGCGGTGTTGCACCAGCGCGGAATGCAGGTAGATCACGTGGGGCATCACGGTTGCGCCCAACATGGCCACCGCAACTTCAATGCTGGATGAGCTGACTTTAGGAATCAAAACGCCGCGGGCGACCGCGTGCCAATCCGGATGGACGATAAACAACTCAAAGGCGTAGCAGCCGGCAATGGCAAACACAAACACCATGATCAGCTGTTCCAGACGGCGGAACCCGTACAACTCAACCGCCAGCATCATGAAGACCACCACGGCGGTGATCAACGCCGCGATAAACAACGGGATCCCAAACAACAGATAGAATCCAAGCGCCGCACCCAGGAATTCCGCCAGGTCGGTGGCCACGGCCGCCAGTTCGGCGGCAATCCAGAGTCCGAAGTTTGTTCTTTCCGTGAAATATGCGCGGCAGTTCTGGGGCAAGGTCTTGCCGGTCGCTATCCCCAGTTTGGCGGAAAGATATTGGATCAGGATGGCCATGGCGTTGGACCACAGCAGCACCCAGAGCAGGGTGTATCCAAACCGGGCGCCGCCTTCAAAGTTGGCGGCAAAGTTCCCGGGATCAATGTAGGCCACGCTGGCCACAAACGCCGGTCCCATGTAGCGCCACATCTCGCCGCGCTTAAGCGTGGGGAGCAGCTTAATGCGGACTCGAAACGGCGGTCGTTTGGGAACGGCTGCTTCTGACATAACGAAGTGACAGTATAAGGGAAGTTGCAAGAACGTTGCAGCCCTAGAAACAGTTTCCGAAACAAAAAATCCTAGGGTGTGGTCAGCGCCAGAAATGAAACATTCCAGGCCCGTATGCCTTGTAATCGAAGATCAAATTGAGAACCGCGGTAACACCGGCTCCGGCCAGCATGCCCTGCGCGGCCCGGGGCTTGCCCTGGCGTCGAAGAAAACGCCAAAGCGGCACCACGTATCCCACTTGGACCAGGCCAATTGCCACAATCAGGACATAGACGGCGGGCAATTGCTTGTCAGTAACGAAAAGGATGAAAAGCCCAATCCCCAGCTGCGCTACGTTCAGCAGCCAGCAGGCCAGCATACCGAGGATAAAGGAATCAGAACTGCGGGAGTGGTCGCTCACGTGCCGTTCATCTTTGTTTGCTCTAGAAGTCCTGAACTCGGCTAGTCACATACCTTATAGTGTCATGTCTTTTCAGATCGGCTAAGATCACCATCGAGCGCAGCGGTCACCTGTTTGACTACTTCCCTGGCGTCTGCAAGTGGGTCAGGGTTAGAGAGCAAAGTGTTGTGCATTTGAGCGAGTTTCGGATTGGGGACGCTTCGGCCGTTTACCATGAAAGGCAGAACTGAGACGCTGTTACCACGGGCCAGAATGGCTTCCAGTTCGTACGTACACGTTTGCGAAACTTCGTAATCCGGGCTCAGCAGGGCCACGAAATGGGTTGTTTTCTGCAATGATTCGTTGAGCGCTTCTTTCCAGTCCATTCCCGCCGTATTGACCTGATGGTACTCAAAAGGAATGATGTGTTGCTCTTTCAGAAGGAAATAAATGTGCTCGACCAAAGCCCGGCTCGGAGGCTTGAGAGTGTGGCTAATGAAGACAAAGAATTGGGAATAACGCTTGGATTGCAGATAGTCGTCACCCAGGGCCTCAGGTAGCGCCTTGCCGAGCCGGAACATGGCTTTGATTCGTGGGGCGATCAGCTCGGGCACGTCTTCCGGTTTGCTCCAATGGACAATGTCATTCTGATAACCACCGGGGTCCCCGCGCAGTATCCATGGCAGTTCAGGTTTTTCATTTTCCGAGTGCAGCATTCTGATGGCTGGTATCCCTAGAGCATGGGCTGCGGCGTAAAGTTGCGCGTGAATTGCATCCTGAGCTCCAAACTCGGCAACCACCAGGCCGGCTTCGCGTAGCAGGCGAAACGCCTCGCTGCTCCTTTGTTTCTTTGGGTCATAGCGGACCGTTTCAAATCCGCCGCTACGCAGGCTATTCTCCACTGCCTGATAGATCGAATCACTCAGAGCGACCGGCAGCAGCGTGGCCGCATCGGTGGCTTGCTCATAACTCGTCGGCTTGAGGTGATCCAACGCCCAGGATATCCACTGCCCGATTTTTTTTTGAATCACTGTCGCCCACTGATGCTGTTCAGGAAGCCGATCTTTGGCACCGCGATCAAAAGGTACGTAAGCTTCGCCAGCGCGAAGGTTTCGAGGTGGCTTAAACCCAGTGCTCCTCTCGTAGAGAATGAGGCGAGGGATATCGGCGCGTTCCGCAAGGCGGATCTCAAACAGGCTATAGGGCGAGCAACGAAGATTTGCGTCCGCCTCGGTAAATTCTCCTGTCTTTGGAGTACGGTGCGTCAAAATACCCAGAAAAAGATCACTGCGACGCAACAACTCCTCTATGCGGTTGATGTAGTAAGGGGGATGGGCTCCTGGCTCTTCTGGAACGTCGACCAAAAGCTCGCACTCATCGGCCAGTTCCTTCCAGACTTGCAAGTTGAGGTCTACGTCGCGCGGTCGCCAGCTATGACTGATATAGGTTGCAAAACGATTCTTGGCTTCCTCGACCGAAGGGGTCATGGCTGCTTCTTTGCTTCAATCGCGCTGACATCCACAACGTCTGAAGTTAAGAGTTTACGAAAGACTGCATCCATTGTGAGCCCAGCGATAAATCCTATAAGAACGCTGAAGGCGACGAGCTTTCTCGCTTGCTCGGTCACGATGATCTGACCCGCTGCCGGCGACTGAACCGGCGGTGCCGTCGTTACCTGGGCGGTAATAAACAGCAATGCGGCAACTCCGCCTGCGATTAATCCCAGAGCCCCTGTCGTCAAAGCTGTCTGTCGAGTCAGGGGCACAGCTCCAACTCGGAGATCAAAAACAAGGCGGATCGTTGATCCAGCAACTCCTGCTAGGAGAGGCGAGACGAAGAGCAGAGCGATTACGTACACCTCGGGCAATTTGAGAGGCATCCATGCCAGGAAGATCGACGCAAAGGCCAGCACGAACATGAGCAAGGCGAAACCGGCATGCCAAGCCACAAATGTCTCTTGCCGGAGATCTTCCAGTCGCTTCTGCTTGGCACGTTCAGACTTGCGGGCAATCTGGTCCTTAAGGATATTGACACATTCAGCGGCTTGGTCGTCTGACCAAGCTGGACGGGCCATAAGCGATATTTCTGCTGCATCGGGAAGATCGCGCGCTGGCTGAAGTCCTTGCCATACGATAGCCGCTTTTCCACCGAACCCTGCCAACGCTAGCATTGCTGCCCCGTGTCCCATGGCCCACAGTCCAGCGATCATCGTGGAATCGCCGCCTCCCATAAGCAGGATTCCGTCCACTTCATTGAGGGATTGATAAAAGGACATTTCCCAATCCTGACTGGGATCGGGTCGCCAGTCGAACACTTCGCCATTAGTTTCCTGTTCGGGGAATGCTGGCTTTTCGCCATGAAGAGGGTAGCGCACTTGAATAGAGCGCCGGGCCGCAAGTCGGCTGGC
>JANXPR010000437.1 GCA_025357215.1 Acidobacteriaceae bacterium
CGACGTGTGGGAATGGACCAGCAGTTCTTACGCTCCGTATCCCGGCTACCGTCCGGCGGCCGGGGCTGTAGGCGAATACAACAGTAAATTCATGTGTAACCAGTACGTGCTCCGCGGAGGGTCCTGCGCCACGCCGGTCAGCCACATCCGCAACACGTACCGGAATTTCTTCCCAGCGCATGTCCGCTGGCAATTTTCTGGTGTGAGGTTGGCGCGATGATCGCTCGTGAACTGGTTGTTGTTCCACCCATAGCGGAAGAAGTGCGTGAAGGGCTGCTGAGCGTTCCCAAAACGCTGCCGGCAAAACTTTTCTATGACGAACGCGGCTCGGTCTTGTTTGAAGAAATCACCGAACTGCCTGAGTACTACCTCACGCGCACTGAACTTAGAATTCTGTGCGAACGCGCCGGAGAAATTTCCGCGGCCGCCGGACAAGTGACCGTGGTCGAACTCGGCGCCGGAACCGCCGCCAAAAGCTGCACGCTGTTGCGACCGATGGCCAAGCGACAACTCCAGGTCCATTATTTCCCGGTGGACATTTCGCCCGCCGCGCTGGATGAAGCCGTGACCCGCGTGGAATCCGAGTGTCCAGGGACCATCGTCCGGCCTTTGGTACAGGATTTCAGCGCCGGATTTTCTTTTCTGCGCAAAATCCCCGGACGCAAGCTGGTCATTTATCTCGGTTCCAGCATCGGCAACTTTGAGCCGGCTGCCGCTGTCGAGATGCTGACGCAAGTCCGCCGTGAGCTTTCATCCGGTGATTCGCTGCTGCTCGGTACGGATCTCGCAAAGAGCCCCGCGATCCTGATCCCCGCGTATGACGATGCCCAGGGCGTGACGGCCGCTTTCAATAAGAACATGCTCATCCGCCTGAACCGCGAACTCGATGCGGACTTCGATCCGGAAAACTTCCGCCATATCGCCCGCTGGAACCCGCGCGAGTCGCGCATGGAAATGCATCTGGAAAGCCTCTGCGTTCAATCTGCGACAATCGGCGCGCTGCGAATGCAAGTGGATTTCGATCCCCTGGAGCGCATTCACACCGAAAGCAGCTACAAGTACACCATGGAGAGCGTGTACAGCCTGCTCGATCAAGCCGGCTACACTAAGCCTGAAACCTGGACCGACGGTCAAGGCTGGTTCGCACTGCACCTGGCAAGGGTGTGATTTGCCAGGATAGCAGCCCGTTTGACACCCTAATTACCTGCCCGTAAAATGAATAAAAGCTGCCTGACTGCGGTCGCGCAGCTTCTTTTTTGCTCCGGCATAACCCCCCGGACGTCCCCCTACCAATTGGCGGTGTAGCTCAGGTGGTTAGAGCGACGGTCTCATAATCCGTAGGTCGTAGGTTCGAGTCCTACCGCCGCCACCAAATAATCATGTCGCTTCGCTCCACCCCGCCGGAGATTCTTACCCAGCAGGGATCGTTTGCGCTTGGAGCGGCGCCACTGTGACGCACCAGCTGATCGAGTGGCTCAGCGTGCCTAAGCCGTTATCCCCCATTTGCTTTCCCCACTGCCGAAGACTAGTCTTAAGTCAGTCGTACGCATCTCTCCGTCGCCCTCTGGATTTCCACTCTTCCACTCTCGCTGACGGCCTTCTGCGCAGTCGATTAACGGTAAGGGTCCGATCAGGAACTCAAGCCAGTTTTTCTGTACGTCCGCTCCAGTGGCCGGGCTCATGAGGCTCGCGTTGTTTTCAGATAAGGGTGCCTCGATGAATGACAGCACGATCGTATTCGCAGCGTTTGTGGCCGTGGTCTCCATGTTCGCCATCCGCCGCCTTTTCGTGATATGGACGGCGCGGATTACCCACGTGGCGGCCTATGGATCGCAAAGAATGTGCAAGGCCTGTGGATGCATTACACCACGGTCAGAGTCCTGTTGTGTGCAGTGCGGCAAGCCACTTCCTGCATTGTGATGGAGGCATGGCTGCCAACGCATGGTGGAGTCGCATTGCAGGATGTGCCAGTTGATGATAGCCGCCAGTCCGCGTCCTGAGAGTCTGGCCATTGCCGAGGCAGCGCATCATTGCAGCGCCCGGTGGATTGTGGGATTGCGGATTCAAGCCAAGGGATTGGCTGTGCGTCGTGATGTTGTTCACCCAGGCGCACTGAGCGCCGCCAAGATTTGACGGAGAAGACCGTTGTTCCCCGGACGCACGATGGTCCTGGGCCACGCCAAGGAGAAACAAAGAATGGAAACTACCGCAGTTACCGGATCAGAAGCAGTCGCAGCAGAGCCCAAGGCCGCTGCAAGTCCAACGAAGCATGCCGCTAAGAACCCGGCCGTTGATAAATACGCTGAAGCCCGGCACGCACGTAAGAAAGCTAAACGCGCGACCCATCGCCGGACGATAAAGAGATCCAACACGAACGGCTAATCCCGACCCTTAGGCCTGTCTAGCGAAACCTGCTTGTCTCCCCCGAACATCCCAAAATGCTCGGGCGGATGGCTTGGTCTCCAAGAGATTGCATAATCCTCCCGGAGCGACCATAAATCAAGCGGTGAGGGAATGAGCCCGATACCCTTTCCCTCACCTACGCGGCCCTCCCCACTTTTGCGAGGGACTCTGCTTGCCCGGCTTGGTTATAGCGACGCTGCCAGCGTTACCGGCACGGGCAAAACCGAGAAGTTCTTAAAAAACCGGGCTGGCTGCTCCTATGTTGCGCCACCCCCTAGGTAGCACCGCAGGTGTCAACCAGCCCGCGCTTAATGAATAAGCGTTCATTGACTTTTACTCTAAATCAAATATATTTTCTTCAGAAGACAAGAGAACAGTTAAATCAACTTCGTTTGCCTGCCAGGAAAAAGTGGGTCAAAAATTTGACTGTAGGTTAAAAAGAGGACCGGCATGGCGCTGAGCAAAACAATTACAGATGGTCTTAAGCCTTATTCCCTTGGCGCGAAGCTGCGCGCACTGCGCCTTAAGAAAAGCATGGGGCTCATGGAACTGAGCAATCACACCGGCCTTTCCGCGGCGATGTTGTCCAAGCTGGAACGGGACAAACTGGTCCCCACGCTGCCCACCCTTCTGCGCATTTCCCTGGTCTTCAGCGTGAGCCTCGATTACTTTTTTGCTGACGAACGCAAGCGGCACGTGGTGGCCCTGATGCGCAAGAGCGAGCGCATCCGTTTTCCAGAGCGTCCTGGTCTGAGCTCAGCTTATTTTTTTGAGAGCCTGGATTTCATGGCCACGGAGCGCAAGCTCAACGCTTTCTATGCCGACTTCGAGCCGGCGCCGCCGGGAAAGGCCCGCGGCCACCAGCATCCCGGCGTGGAATTTCTGTTTGTTACGCGTGGCAGGCTGGACCTGACCATTGGTTCGGACACGCACCGCATGGCAGAAGGCGACTCCGTGTATTTTGACTCCAGTGTGCGCCACGGTTATGGGCGCGTGGGTAAACCCGCATGTAGTGCCTTGATCGTTACTGTTCCCTGAGCACTTTCAGCTAAAATCAATGGTTTCCCTTGCTGGTTGCGCGGAACCGCGCCAAGAGCGAGGCTGGAGTCCTGACCAACATTTATGCTGCGTTACTTTACGGCCGGAGAATCGCACGGAGAGACCCTAGTGGCATTCCTTTCCGGACTGCCCGCCGGCCTGGCCGTTGAGCAACGCTTCCTCGACCACGAGTTGTGGCGGCGCCAGCAGGGATTTGGACGCGGCGGCCGCATGAAGATTGAGCGCGACACGGCGCATATCGTTTCTGGCGTGCGCAACGGCAAGACGATTGGCTCGCCCATTGCCATTTTGCTGGCCAACAATGACTGGAAAAACTGGGAGCAATCGCTGCCGGTTGGTCCGGGCGATCCGGAAAAACATAAACGCGTAGCGTCGCCGCGTCCTGGGCACGCCGATCTGGCCGGAGCGCTCAAGTACAACTTTCCAGAAGCCCGCTATGTGCTGGAACGCGCGTCGGCGCGGGAATCAACTTCGCGCGTGGCCATTGGCGCGCTCGCCAAATTGTTTCTTCGCGAAATGGGCATTGAAATCTTGAGCCATGTGATCGCGGTGGGCAAAGCGGTGCTGGAAAACACTGAAGTCCCCTGGGAAACCCTGCGGGCGTTAAACGCGAAAGAAGAAATTCTGCTGAACTGTGCCGATCCACAAACCGAAGAACGCATGAAAGCCGAAGTGGACGCGGCGCTGCGTACCGGCGATTCCGTGGGTGGGGTATTTGAAGTAGTCGCTCACGGCGTTCCTCCTGGCCTGGGTACCTATGCGCAGTGGGATGAACGCCTGGACGGTTTGCTTTCGCAAGCTGTAATGTCGCTGCAAGCGGTGAAAGCCGTGGAGATCGGAACCGGCGTTGGCTCGGCGTTGGCGTTTGGGTCCGCCGTGCATGACGAGATCGGCTATGAGAAGTCCAAGCCTGCCGCGGGCTTTACCGGGTTTACCCGCTCGTCCAATCACGCGGGCGGCATTGAAGGCGGTATTTCCAACGGACAAGACATTCTGGTCCGAGGATATTTGAAGCCAATTTCAACCTTGCGCCGGCCGCTGGGCTCCGTCGATTTTGCATCGCGCGAACCGGTGAAGGCCGCGTATGAACGCTCCGATGTATGCGTGGTGCCGGCCGCCGGCGTAGCGGCTGAAGCCATGGTGGCGCTTACGCTGGCGCGCTGCGCTCTGGAAAAATTTGGCGGAGACTCCATGCTGGAAACTCTCCGTAATTTTGCTGGCTACAAACAACAGCTCGAAAAATTCTGACAAAGCGGACAAATGATCTATCCCATCGTGAAGTATGGTGACGCGGTTTTGGAAACACCGGCGCAAACCATTACTGAATTTAACCAGGACCTGAAGAAATTGGTCGAAGACATGTTTGAATCCATGTACGCGGCGCACGGCGTTGGTTTGGCCGCGCCGCAGATCGGTGTCGGCAAACGCATTGCCGTCATCGACGTAACTTTCAAGGAAGATCCCAACGCCAAACTGGTGCTCATTAATCCGGAAATCATCAAGCGGGAAGGCAAACAGCGCAGCCAGGAAGGCTGCCTGAGTCTGCCGGACTTTCGCGAAGACGTCACGCGCGCCAACGTGGTCACCGTCCGCGCACAGGACCAGGAAGGCAAATGGTTTGAGCACACGGGAGAAGAACTGCTGGCTCGCGCTCTGCTGCACGAGACCGAGCACCTGGAAGGCCGGCTGTATATCAGCCATATCAGTGCGCTCAAGCGGGACATTATGAAACGCAAGATCAAGAAGCTGATGCGCGCCGGCGAGTGGACTTAAATGAACGTGGTGTTTTGCGGCACGCCGCGGTTCGCCGTCCCATCTCTGGAACGGCTCGTTGTCCAGGGCTTCAATGTGCAACTGGTGGTGACGCAGCCCGATCGTCCGCAAGGCCGCGGCATGGAGATGACCGCGCCGCCGGTGAAACAAGCCGCTCTAAAACATGGCCTGCCAATTACGCAGCCGGAAAAAATAAAGAACAACCTGGAATTTCGCGAACAACTTACTGCGCTGCGTTCTGACGCGATCATCGTCGTCGGCTACGGACGCATCATTCCCCCGTGGATGCTCGAGCTTCCACGGCATGGCAACATCAACGTGCATGGTTCTCTTCTGCCGAAGTATCGTGGAGCAGCGCCGATTCAGTGGGCCATTGCGAATGGCGAAACCGTGACCGGCGTAACCACCATGCATTTGGATGAAGGCCTGGACACCGGTGACATCCTTCTGCAACGCGAGATGCCCATTCTGCCGGACGACACTTCCGTGACGCTGGCGCCGCGCATGGCGGAAATCGGCGCCGATCTCTTAATGGAAACTCTGCGCGGACTGGAACAGGGCACCGTGCATCGTACAAAGCAGGACCATTCGCGGTCGTCGCTCGCGCCCATTTTGAGAAAAGAAGATGCTCTTGTCGATTTCAATCGCACCGCCGCGGAGATCCACAATCGCCGGCGCGGCTTTCAGCCCTGGCCCGGAGCGTACACGCAGTTTCGCGGCAAGAGTTTGAAGATCATTGCAGCTCGCCCGGCCGCTGACTCAGCGTCGTTGCCGTCCGGCGAACTGCGCAGCGAACGTGGCAAGTTGCTGGTCGGCTGCGGCCAGGGCACGATCCTTGAGTTGCAGCAGGTTCAACTGGAAGGTAAGAAGGCCATGCCGGCGCATGACTTTGCCGTCGGCTATCAGCCAAAGCCCGGCGAGCGGCTGGGATAACCGTGGCTGTCTCTCCATCTCGCGTGGCGGCGTTCAAGATTTTAATACGCGTGGAACGCGAGTCAGCGTACGCGGTTGAACTGCTCCACTCAGCGCTTCTCGACGATCTTTCTCCCGCCGACCGCAATCTGGCCACGGACATTGTGATGGGCGTGCAGCGCTGGCGATCTGCGCTGGACGCAACCTTCGCCGGCCTTGTGCCGCGCGGGTTGGCGAAGCTTGATCTCGAAGTCCTGACGGCGCTACGCATGGGCGCATACCAATTGGCAAAGCTCACTCGCATTCCTGCGCACGCCGTGGTCAACGAGACTGTGGAACTGGTCAAACTGGCACGCAAAAGATCAGCAGCCGGCATGGTCAACGCCGTGATGCGCAAGCTACAGCCGAATCTTGATCCTTACGTTTCGGGACTTCAGGGAATCGATTATCTCGCGGACGCTCTCGCCCATCCGCGATGGCTTGCCGAAAGATGGGTAAACAACTTTGGCTACGGACGCGCCGATCTCATTTGCACCTACGACCAGCAAATTCCAGCAACGGTATTGCGGCTGACTCACCCGGAAGACGCCGACGCGCTGGCCCAACAAGGCGTACAACTTGGCGCTGGTGCCCTGATGCGAAATGCGCGCGTGGTGAAGAGTGGTGACGTTATTGCGGCAGAAGTTTTCCGCGCGGGCCGCGTTGCTATTCAGGACGAAGGCTCGCAACTGGTGGCGGCGCTCGTCAGCGCTGGCGAGCAAGAGCGCCAAGGCATGAAAATCCTCGATTGCTGCGCCGCGCCGGGAGGAAAAGCGGCGGCCATGGCCGCTCGCTGGCCACATGCGCAAATCTTCGCTGCGGAAATCCATCCGCATCGCGCGCGCCTGATGCGCAGGCTAGTCCCGCAGGAAAATGTGTTCATCGTAACCGCCGACGCACTGCATCTGCCGTTTCGCGCCGAGTTCGACCGCGTACTCGTCGACGTTCCTTGTTCGGGTACCGGCACGCTGGCGCGCAATCCGGAAATTAAGTGGCGGCTAACACCGGAAGATATCAACGATTTACAGGCCCGCCAGATCGCGATTCTGAGCGCGGCCATGCGGCATGTTGCCTCCGGCGGAAGGCTCATCTACTCCACGTGCTCCTTGGAACCGGAAGAAAACGAACAGGTGGTTGCGGCCTGCCTAAGTAATCAATCTGAATTCCGGGTGATTCCGGTGGCGCGTGAGCTGCTGCGATTGAAAGAATCCGGAGAACTTGTTTGGGAGAACGTAGCGCAACTTGTAAGCGGAGATTTTTTACGGACTCTGCCAGGCGTCCAGCCGTGTGATGGGTTCTTCGCGGCCGTTCTTGTGAAGAACTAACCACAGAGGGCACAGAGAAAGCCCAGGAAGAAATTGTTAAGCGCCGCTGCAAGATGAAGTGCTTCGAATGTCTGCCCATCAGCCCACCGCGCTTCTCTGTGTCCTCTGTGGTAAAGCGTTCTTACTTCTTCACGTCAAAATACACGGTTGTTCCCGCTGACACTTTCTTGCCTGCCGCGGGAATCTGCTTGGTTACGGTTCCGCTGAGCGGCTTCGCGGCTTTCACGCTCTTAGCGCGCGCGGCCGAACCCAACCCATTTCCAGCGATCAGTCCTGCGCGTTCCAACGCCGGCACCGCGTCCGCGACTGGCTTGCCGACAAAGCTGGGCATTACGTAAGACTGACCGTTGTCCGCGGGGGAGACTACAAGATCGACCTTGGGTGAGGCCAGGTTCTGCGCATTCGCCGGAGGGTCCTGAGCGACAACCGTTTGCGGCGCTGCGCCGTCCAGGTGGAGAATCGCAACATTGCCAACTTCCAGACCGCGTCGGCGCAGGTTAATGCTGGCGGCGTGCTCGCTTTGTCCCACCAGGTTAGGGACGGCGGCACGCTGCGGCCCCAGACTTTCTGCCACCAGAATTTTCCATCCGCGACGCACGGCGGCGTTAGGCGGAGGCATCTGCGAAACGATGCGGCCTTGCGGCACGTCAGGACTATAGAAACGGCTCTCCACGGAAAGAATCAGGCCGTCTGCGTTGGCCGCGCGCTCGGCAGCGGAAGGCGTCAATCCCATAAGTTTTGGGACGCGCACTTCGCGTCCATGGATAGCGAAGCGCATGGCCAAAAGCGCCGCGGAAAGAAATATCAAAAGCAGCACCAGGCTTTTCAAGACGAGTTGGCCAAGCTTGCGCAGCACGTTAGTGCGCCTCCGGATCGCCAGCGCCAGTGCGCGGTAACGCGACCGCCGCCCGCCGCACCGCAGTTGCATTCTTCTTGTGATCGTTGATCGGCGCTAGAAAAGCTTCGGTCTTGAGCGCGGGATCAGCAAGTGCAGAGCGCATGAAATCGATCCAGATGGGCAACGCGGTGTGGCCGCCGGTTTCGTCCTTGCCCAGAGCTTTCTTTTCGTCAAAACCTATCCACACGCCAGCGGTGATGGATGGAGAGAATCCAATGAACCATGCGTCCGTGTAGTCGTTGGTCGTGCCCGTCTTGCCGGCCACGGGATGGTTGAGCTTGCGGGCCGCGGCAGCGGTGCCGTGTTGCACAACGCCTTGCAGCAGCGTGACCATGGTCCGCGCCGTGCGAGCGCTCACGGCATCGCGTGCGTCCGGAAAATCTTCTTCCAGCACATGGCCTTCGTAGTCCGTTACCTTGCGAATGTAACGCGGCTCAATGCGCAAGCCGTCATTCGGGAACACGGTGAACGCGGCGGTCTGTTCAAACAAATTCAGGTCAGCCGCGCCCAGAGCGGACGGCAGGAACGGCGGAATCGTCGATATAATGCCACACCGTTTCGCGTAATCAGAAACCGTGGCCATGCCGATTTTCTGCGCCAGCTTTACCGCCGGCACGTTGCGTGATTCCGCCAGCGCGCGGCGGAGAGTGATGGTCCCGGCAAAGCGGCGATCGAAATTATGCGGGGCATACGGCGTGCCGTTGCTGTTGAAGGTGGTGGGTTCGTCCACGATCAAGTCGTCCGGAGTGGCGCCCTGGTCCACGGCGGCGGTATAGACGAACGCTTTGAATGACGATCCCACTTGCCGCTGCGCTTGTGTTGCGCGATTGAACTTGGATTCGTCATAGCTGCGGCCACCCACCATGGCCTTGATGTCGCCGGTCGCGTTGTCGATAGCTAACAGCGCGCCCTGCGCTCCGGAATCCTGCTCCAGGGAAACGCGCGCTGTGCCGTCATTGTTCAAGGCCAGCACTTTCACGTACACAACGTCGCCCAAGCTCATGATCTGTTTAGGGAGCTTGTGTTTCGTCCAGGCCAGTTCAGCCGGACCGATGTTTGCGCTATAAGCTCCCATTTTGACTTTGGCAAATTGCAAACCAACATCCAGCACCAACGCATGGACGTAACTTCCCGCTTCCAACGGCTGGTTCCACTCCGGCTCCTGGTATTTATCGGTTTTTTCTCCAAGAGCGATGATGTTTTTCAAGTGTCCTTGCCAGCCGTGGCGGCGTTCGTACGCGGCCAGGCCGTCCATTACGGCGTGGGTTGCGGCTTTTTGCAAGTCCAGATCCAGTGACGTGTAGACGCGCAGTCCGCCTTCATGCACCTGGTCTGAGCCAAACTTTTTCTCCAGATGCCGCCGGACTTCTTCCACAAAATACGGCGCCGGAGAATATTCCTGCTGGATGTTCAACCGCACCGGCGTTTGTTTGGCGCGACTGGCTTCTTCGGCGGTGATCTTGCCGTCTTCCAGCAAATTGTTGATCACCAGGTTGCGACGTTTCAGCGCGCGGTCAGGAAAATTAACCGGAGAATAATTGGCCGGGGCCTTGGGTAATCCCGCCAGCAGCGCGGCTTCTTCCAGCTTCAAGTCGCGAGCGTGCTTGTTGAAGTAATATTGCGCGCCGGCTTCAAATCCGTAAACGCCCGATCCCAGAAAAATCTGGTTCGAGTACAGGGTAAAAATCTGTTCCTTGGTGAAGTGGCGCTCAATCTGCATGGCCAGCATGGCTTCCTGCACCTTGCGGCTGAAATGCCTCTCCGGAGAAAGAAACAGGTTGCGCGAAAGCTGCATGGTCAACGTGGAAGCGCCCTGCGCCCGCGAACCGGACGTCACGTCACGATACGTGGCCCCAAACACGCGCCAGAAATTAATGCCCCAGTGGCGCTCAAAAGATTTGTCTTCCGTGGAGATAATGGCATCGCGCAGAACCTTGGGAAAATCGTCATAGGTAACCAGCACACGGCGCTGTAAGGCAAACTGGCCAATCACCCGTCCGTTACTGTCATAAAGTTGGGTGATGGTGCTGGGACGGTAGCGTTCCAGATCGCCAATCTGCGGTAGATCTGTGGAATAAACGATCAGCAGTCCAGCCATGGTGCCCAGAAACGCGGCAATGATCGCCAGCAATCCAAAGCCAACGCGGCCAACCAGTTTTCTCCCGGCAATTTCAAAGGACGGAAGTTGGAAATTGAGAAACTTCATGGCAGGAAAGTCGTCGCGTTTGTCGGGTAAGGTCATTCTCAGGATAGCACGGATGGCTGCATCCCTCCCCTGGTCATCCCAGGCTTTAAAGGACTTACACGATTCAATCCCAAGGGACGCTCTTTTAGAATTGTCATTTCCGACCCTGAGCTTGCCGAAGGGGAGGACTCTGCTTTCCCGATTACGGCGATGACGTGCGATGTCGGCGATTCCGGCGATCTCCTATCCTCCCTCTTCATCGGTAATAACATACTTGACTCATGCGAAGAAACCTGCTATTCTCTTTTCATGACAGGCGAGATTAAAGAACCGAAAACGCTCCAAGAGGCAATCACATACTTCAGCAACATCGACAACTGCCTTGCGTATCTGGCTAAGAAACGCTGGCCGGATGGAGTTGTGATCTGCCCGACTTGTGGCGGCAAAGATGTTCACTTTCTCAAAACGCGCCGTCTTTGGCAGTGTGTCAATGAACACGCACGGCGGCAATTCAGCATCAAGGTTGGAACGATCATGGAAGATAGCGCAATTAGGCTGGATAAATGGCTCTGCGCTATTTGGATGATCTGTAATGACAAGAATGGAATCAGCAGCTATGAGATTCACCGCGCTATTGGAGTCACGCAAAAATCCGCATGGTTCCTTGGACATCGTATCCGGTTGGCTCTCCAGAACGGCTCTTTGGCAAAAATGCAAGGGCACGTCGAAGTTGACGAAACCTTCATCGGCGGTAAGGCCCGCTTCATGCACAAAGATAAACGCGCCAAAATGACTCAGCCCGGATTGCCAAAAGGCGGAGCCAACAAAGTTATAGTCGGCGGAATCTTGGAGCGCGGCGGCAAAGTGAGAACTCAGATTCTTGAGAACAGAGAGCGGCATACATTGCATGCTCTGGTAAAAGATAACGTCGAATACGGCTCCCAACTCTCTACCGATGATTGCCATTCCTATTGGGGGCTGGATAAGGAATACGCTCATGGGATCGTTGACCATGCCAAAGAGTACGTTAACGGGCAGGTACACACGAACGGGCTGGAAAATTTCTGGAGCCTCGTAAAACGGGGACTTAAAGGAACCTACATTAGCGTTGAACCGTTCCACCTGTTTCGTTACCTCGATGAGCAAGTATTTCGTTACAACAACCGTGCAACCGCAAAGCATTTCATTGGCGATGGCGACCGTTTCCAGTTAGCCATTTCGCAACTCTTG
>JANXPR010000483.1 GCA_025357215.1 Acidobacteriaceae bacterium
CTCGTAACCAATCCCTGACGATAGGCTGCCAGGTCAAGAAAATGTTCCAGAAGGTCAAGCCGCGTGGTTTCGATGCCGCTCATGCCAGACGCTCCTTTAATCCGTATTCGCGAATCTTGTTGCGTACCGTGCGCACGCTGATGCCCAGCATTTCAGCCGTACGGCTACGGTTGCCGGAGTTGGCCTTCAACGTGGATTCAAACAACTGCCGTTCTACGGCGCGTAGTGACATTCCCGTACGGGGATAGCTGCCGGTCGGCTGCACTGGCGCCTCTGTGAAGACTTCTGGCTGCACGTCCGCCAGTTCCGTTTCTTCCAGCAGTTCAACGCCAAGCAATGACGAAGTGGACATGGCCAGCAAGCGACGCGTAAAGTTTTCCAATTCTCGGATGTTGCCTGGCCAGTCATACGCCGCCAAACGTTCCACCAGGTCCGGCGCCAGCTTGGGACGCGGCCAGGCGCTACTATGTTTCTGAATGAAATGTTCCGCCAAAGCTGGGATATCTTCGCGACGTTCACGCAAAGTTGGCAGCCGCAGGGGAACCACGTGCAAACGGTAGTAAAGATCAGCGCGGAACCTGCCGTCCTTTACCAGTTCCAAAAGATTGCGGTTGGTTGTGGCGACCACGCGCACGTCAATCGGGATGGAGCGGGTGTCGCCCAGACGATCAATCTGGCGTTCCTGCAAAACTCTTAGCAATTTTGGTTGAAGGTTTAGCGGTAATTCGCCGATCTCATCGAGAAGCAAAGTCCCACCGTTGGCCATTTCAAAACGGCCTTGCCGGGTACCCGTCGCGCCGGTGAAAGCGCCGCGGACGTGGCCAAAGAGTTCACTTTCCAACAGAGTTTCCGGAAAGCCGATGCAATTGACGGCGATAAACGGTCCGCGCGAACGTCCGCTGTTCTGGTGCACCAGGCGCGCCAGCATTTCTTTGCCAGTGCCGCTCTCAGCCTGGACCAGAATGTCAGCGTTGGCTTTGGAAACGTGGATTGCGCGCTCAATCACCGTGCGAATGGCTTGCGAGGTACCGACGATTGCGTCGGTTTTACGGTCGCCATTAGCCGGATTGATGATTTCTTCGGCGGCATCCAGAATCTGTTCCATGGATACCGGCTTAATCAAATAATCCAACGCTCCACCGCGCATGGCTTTCACCGCGTCGCTCACGTCACCGTGCGCGGTCAACAGGATCACCGCGGTCAGCGGCGCCATGTTACGGATGCCCTGCAATACTTCCAGGCCGGTGCCGTCCGGCATTTTCATGTCGGTAATCACCAGCGGATACACATGGTTGCGAAATTTGAATAACGCTTCCTGGACTCCAGCTGCCGTCTCGGTGGTCCATCCACGACGGCGAAAGGCAACTTCCAGCCCAGCGCGGATCGCGGCATCGTCGTCAACTATTAGTAGTTCTTTCATTCGCCTTCTCCGATGAGAGGAAATTCCAGCGTAAAGGTCGAACCGATTTCCGGTGTGCTGATTACCGAGATCGCTCCTCCGTGCTGTTGCACAATGCGCTTACAGACTGCCAGGCCCAATCCCGGGCCTTTGTTATTGCGCGAAAATCCAGGTTCGAAAATCCTGGGCAGGTCTTCCGTGGTGATGCCGCAACCCTGATCGCTAAACTCCACACGCACGTTCGGACCATCTTTGTGCTCCAGCCGGATCGTCAGTTTCTTTCCGGCTTGTGTTGCCCGAAACGCGTTTACCGCCAGGTTAAAGAACACTTGCTGCAACTTGTGCGAATCGCCGTCGATGGTGGCGTGAATAACGTCAGGCTGGAAAACAATTTCTACCTGGTGCTTGGCCGCGATGGGGTTGAGCAAACTGATCGTTGTTTTGACCAGGTCCGCGAGTTGCAGCGGGAACATCTGTGACGGAGCTTCTGAATAGAACTGCAATACGTTGTTCACGGTTGCGGACAAAAGCCGTATTCCGGCCCTGATCTGCTGCACCCATTCGCTCTCTTCGGCCGTATGCGGGATCGTTTCGCCCAACAGTGACGCAAACAACTCCATGCTGGCCAGCGGATTGCGAATTTCGTGCGCCAGTACAGCGGACAATTCCGCCAGCGCCGTCATACGGCGATTGGACTCGCGATCTTTCTCGGCTTTGCGCTGTTCGGTCGTTTCTCTTACGATCAGCACTGACTCCGGGTTTTGATTTTCGCCGGTAGTCAATGCGGCGCGTTTCACGGAAAAGCTACGGTCGCCTTCCTGGCCGGCGATTTCATAGTCGTGTTCCTTGCCCGGTTTCTGCCTTAGCGCATTCGACAGGATCTTCAATGTGCGGGCGTCACCACTGGAAAGCAGCTTGATGGCTTCCTGGTTGCGCAATTTCGGTACGCCACCGTCGTCCAAAACGATTACGCCGCAGGGCAGACTCTCTACGATGCCGCTCAACCATGCGCGCATGCGTTCGTTTTCCGTGAGACTCCGTTCCAAATCACAGTTGCTCTCCTGCAGTTCCAGACGCAACCGGGACACTTCGCCCTGCAGGTCGCCATAAGAGCGCTCTAATGCGTTAGCGGCGGTAATGAATGACGAAAATGCTTCTGACAGCGTGCTTTCCGCCGGCTGAAGCAATGGCATGGGTACCAGATTCGATTCGAATTGAGCGATGGTATGCATTTCCGCCTTTAACCTGTGCACGTCTTAGACCACCAACGAGGGTGTTTTTCTAAATTTCTTCTGAACTCTGTCAAACACCATGTGGTGCGAGGTGATGGTTAGTTCGTCCTCAGACAATATGAACGCGCGTTCCAGCAGATGCTTGAGTTCGCGGACGTTGCCCGGCCACTCGTGGTCCTGCAACGCATCCAGGGCGCTGGCGTCCAGAATTTTCAGGGGTGATGAGTTGGCACGGCACAGTTCAGCCATGAAGTGTTTCGCCAGAGGCACCACTTCTTCCGGACGCTCGCGCAGCGGGGGCAAGTGGATGGGAAAGACCGCCAGACGGTAGTACAAGTCCTGGCGAAATTGGTTTGCCGCAACTTTCTCCAACAGGTTGGAGTTGGTGGCGGCGATTACTCGCACGTCTACTTGGAAAACATCAGAACTTCCCAGGCGCTGCACTTCTCCGGCTTGCAAGAAACGCAACAGCTTGGCTTGCATGCTGAGCGGAAGCTCACCAATCTCGTCCAGGAAGAGCGTGCCGCGGTGCGCAGAATGGATGCGTCCCAGACGCGATTGCGTAGCGCCAGTGAAAGCGCCACGCGCATAACCAAACAACTCAGATTCCAGAAGGTTCTCCGGGATGGCCGCGCAATTTACGATGACCAGCGGTCCGGCCGAGCGCGTACTAAGCTGGTGGATTCCATAAGCCACCATATCTTTGCCCACGCCGCTTTCACCTTGCAGCAGGACTGTACTGTTGCGCCGGGCCACGATCCGCGCCATGCGATGAACGTGCGCAAAGTTCGGGCTTTCGCCAATCATCCCAGGCAGCGTTTCGTATCTGCGAACGGGAGCTACGGGAACTCCAACGGATCCAAGAGGGTTGGCGTCGGCTTCTGAAGCCTGCAACGCGCGGAAGAACCTCTCTGCTCTCTTGTCAGAAAGCTGATGGGGACCAACGAGCTTGCCGGTGGTGGAATCCACCACCACATAAGAAATATTTGGGTTTTGGCGGCTGATGAACTTAGTGACTTCTCCGGAATCCAGGTCCGGCAATTTCTGGTCAACCACGACGAAATCAAAGCTTGCTTCATCCAAGCGGGCCAGGATGTCGGCGCCACCCAGGGCTTCTTGCGTCGTGCAATCGCATGATTCCAAGGCCCGCATCATGCGATCGCGCATTTCAGGGTTGGAAGAAATTGCTACGATGGCAGAGGGGGGGCTCTGGTGTGAAGTGGCTAAACTCATCCGAACATCTCCTTGGGCGCTACTTAGAGAATCGGAGGCTTAGTACCAGGACTTAAGTCCCAAACATGTTTTCTAAGAAATATTTTATTAAAGGTTTGGGGCTACCTTGTCGAACCGGTGCTTTCAAGATAAGTGTTTTCTAATTTAGACTTGCCCGACACCGATGGAATGGCTAATAACGAGCTGGGGCTATTAGCATGCACTTACTAATGGAACCGCAAGCTTACTTCCTTCTTTAAGCGCTTTCCTCGGCGTCAACGTGGTCAGCGTAGTCGGCGTGGTCTGAATGCTCAGGGACTCCAAACTCATAGCCGACACCGCGCACGGTCCGAATCAGCTTTACTGGGGACTCTTCGTCTACTTTCTTGCGCAAATAGTTTACGTAGACGTCCACCACGTTCGTCATGGTGTCTGGAGCCAGTTTCCACACAAATTCAATAATCATGTTGCGGGTAATACGGCGCCCGGGATTGCGCATGAAATACTCGAGCAAACTGAATTCCTTGGGAGTAAGTTCTATGGCTCTGCCACCGCGATTGACGGTGCGCTGCACCACATCCAAAGCGAGGTCTTCGACGTGAAGTACAGTCTGTACGGACGAGCCCTTGCGCCGGAACAGTGCCCTTAGGCGAGCGGCGAGCTCTGAATAAGAGAACGGTTTCGTCAAGTAGTCGTCGGCTCCGGCATCCAGGCAAGACACGCGTTCCGCAACATTGTCCGTGGCAGTAAGGATGAGAATAGGTATCTCTGATCCGCGGCTGCGCAGACGCTTAAGAACTTCTCCGCCGCTGATCGTGGGCAGGTTAAGGTCTAATATAAGCAGGTCATAAGAGTCTTTGGAGAGCTTCTCTAAAGCTTCTTCTCCGTCCGCCGCAACGATCGTTGCATGCTGCTCTTCAGTAAGGGCTTTGGCAATGAAGCCGGCCAGCGGACTGTCGTCTTCCGCGATTAGTATTCTCATGATCGGGCAATTCTCCTGGTAATGCTTTCCCGGGTAAGCTAACCAAACTTTCAGCGATCAAGACTAAGCAAATCGAATCGCTTTAGTTTTCGATCACGAACGCCGAACTGCAAGGTATTCTATGCGTGGATTCGTCACAATGGTTGTGACGAATATCACAAACTAAAACCATAAGAATCATTCCAGCAGAACAGATTCAAAGCTAAGAAAATCCTAATAATCGCGCCGCGTGCTTCCCGAATGTCGCACAACGACATAGCAACAAGCACTGGTTATTTATCACATCTGCAAAAAATGTAAAGAGTCCATTTCTCGCTTTTGTTCGCGGAAGTTGTTATTCCCACGTTACAACCCTTTTCGTCTAGAATCTGGCTTTCGAGCTGGGAGACTTGGTTACACCTTGCCTGATCCAAAGCTTGTTTTTCCCAAACCGGCCGCAATTCCCGAGAAGGGCGCCAATGCCAGCCTGGAGTCCAAATCAATCCCGGAAACCATTGCGGAGAAGCGCTTCCGCAATCTGCTGGAAGCCGCGCCCGACGCTATTCTTGAAGTCGATTCTTCCGGAAGGATCATGCTGGCCAATGAATCGGCGGAAAAGATATTTGGCTACACTCGGGAGGAGCTTTACAGCTTGACCGTTGAAGACCTGGTTCCCGCAGCCATGCGAAGCGGCCACTCCCGGCACAGAGATTCGTATGTTTCCAGTCCGCAGGTGCGTCCCATGGGCAGCGGCCTTGATCTTCAGGCGCAGCGAAAAGACGGCTCGCTTATCCCCGTGGAAATCAGCCTGAGCCCCAACCGCGTGGATGAAGGCTTGCGCGTGATTGCCGTGGTGCGTGACATCAGCGCCCGCAAACAGATTGAGCAGCGCCTGCGCGCGATCCAGGAACAGTTCAACGCCGAGCTGGCCACCAAGAACGAACTACTGGAAGCCCGCAATCGCGACGTGGAACAAGCCAATCGCCTGAAGAGCGAATTTCTGGCCAGCATGAGCCACGAATTACGCACCCCGCTACACACCATTATCGGGTTCACCGAACTCATGGCGGAAGAAGTGGAAGGAACGCTCAACGATAAGCAGAAGCGGTTCCTGGGCCACGTTCTTCAGGATTCACGCCACTTGCTCCAGCTCATCAACGAAATCCTGGACATCAGTAAGATTGAAGCGGGCAAGCTGGAACTGAACGTGGGTACGTTCGACTTTGCTACGTGCCTGGACGAAGTCATGGCCGGCATCCATCAACAGGCAGCGGCAAAGCAAATCCATCTTGAGAACAAGACCACGTTCCGTGATCCGGTTTATGCCGACCGGCTGCGCATTAAGGAAATTCTCTACAACCTGCTGAGCAATGCCGTGAAGTTTACACCCAACGGCGGGTCGGTGTGGGTGGAATCCCGAACGCTGGATCATGGTCTGGAAATCAGCGTGTGTGACACCGGCATGGGCATTGCCGAAAGCGACCAGGAAAGCATCTTTGATAAGTTCTACCAGGTGGGCAGCACCACAAAAGGCACGCGCGAAGGCACCGGGCTGGGCCTGCCTATAACCAAAAAGCTGGTTGAGTTGCACGGCGGCAAGATTCACGTCGCCAGCAAACCCGGCCAGGGCAGCCGATTCACCTTTACTCTTCCCCTTTTGGGCCCGCCAAGCCTGTAGAAGGGTTTTAATGTAAAATCCAGCCTGCTTGGCCACACACTCAATGCAGCGCATCCTCATTGTGGAAGACAAAGCCAATAGCCGTGAACTTCTCCGGACCGTTCTGGAGCAGCAAGGCTACGCCGTGGAAGAGGCGCAGGACGGCGAACAGGCCCTGGTCAAAATCCGGGAGCGAGCGCCTGATCTGGTACTGATGGATTTACATTTGCCTGGACTGAATGGCTATGACGTGCTGAAAGAAATTCGCGGAAATCCTCAGCTTGCGTCCATGCCCGTGGTGGCCGTTACCGCCAACGCCATGCCTGGAGATCATGAGCGCGTTCTCGCTGCCGGATTTACCGGGTATATCTCCAAACCGGTGGCGCTCTCGATGCTACGCGAAGAAGTGAACCGCTGGCTTCGTCCTAAATAAACTGGATTACAGCAAGCCGTATTTTTTCATCTTGTACCGCAAGGCATCGCGTCCAATGCGCAATTGGCGCGCGGCTTTGGATTGGTTGCCGCTTGTTTGCGCGAGGACCTGGGTCAGCAATTGTTTTTCATGGTCTTCAAACGACAGGACGTTTCCGTCTCCGTTCGCCGATGGCGCCGGCCCCGTTGAAACGGGCGCCGAGATTGGGTTCTCATGCGCATGTTGCAGTGTAGGCGGCAAGTCGCCCACGTCAATCACTTCCCCCATGGCCATCATGCAGGCGTGTCCAACTACATTTTCCAGTTCGCGCACGTTGCCGGGCCACAAATATCTGTTGAGCAAGATCTGCGCTCTCTGCGTGAGTCCCGTAACGGGCTTACTGTATTGCCTGGCAAACTTCTCCACAAAATGCTTGGTCAGCAGAGACAGGTCTTCCATGCGTTCCCGCAGCGGCGGAATACCAATTTCCACCATGGACAAGCGGTAGAACAGATCTTCACGGAACTGATGTGCGGCAATGGCTTTGCGCAGGTCTTTATTGGTCGCCGCGACCACGCGAACGTCAATCTTTTGCGCCGTCAACGATCCCACGCGCTGTATTTCCTGGTTCTGCAGCACGCGCAACAGCTTGGCTTGCGTAGCGAGTGGCATGTCGCCGATTTCATCCAGGAACAGCGTGCCACCGTTGGCATGCTCAAAAAGGCCCGGCTTGTCGCGATCGGCTCCAGTAAACGCGCCGCGGACGTGACCAAAAAGTTCGCTTTCAAACAACGTCTCAACCACAGCCGAGCAATTGAGGACTACGTATTTGCCTGGCACTTTGCTCATCTTGTGCAGAGCCTGAGCCACCAGGTCTTTGCCGGTTCCTGTTTCGCCGGTAATCAGCGCGGAACGATAGTGCGGCGCGATGCGGCGAATCTTGGAAAACACTTCCCACATCTGTGGACTGCGGCCCACAATGCCTTCAAACTGCGCCGCCTGCATCAGGTCATTGTCCACGCGCAGAATCCGCTGGCGTTGCAAGGCGTTGTCAATCAAACGGCCAACACGTTCGCGGATCAAGGCTAGAGAGATCGGTTTGTTGAGATAGTCGGCCGCGCCTTTGCGGATGGCTTCCACCGCTGTCTCGGTGGTGTAGTGCGCGGTCATCAGAATCACGTCAATGGCTGGATCAAACTCCATCACGCGATCCAGTACGTCCAGGCCGCTCATGTTGGGCATGACCAGATCGGTCATCACAATCTGCGGACGATGACTGTAAACCAGGTCAAGACCTTCTTCCGGATCCGCGGCAGAAAAAATATCGACCCCATCACGAGCTAAGGCCGCGGAGACAAACTCCAGACTGCGAGGATTATCGTCAATAATGACGATGGAAACCGAGCTGTTTGCCTGACTCATTGGTTCTTGCCGTTCATACTAACAAAGCGAAATTGAACTCCTGTCCTGGTGCGGCCAGCAGTTAAGCAAACCGCACTCCATATGCAGTACATGCAAACGGCCTGCCACTTTAATAAATTGATTCTAAAGCAGATAGCGCGGCCAGCTGCGCTATATCGCGCAGCTTAGCGCAGTTCTCTGTGTGGAATGGCGCAGTGCGTCCCTTTGCTTGCGGCTTTTCCGCTGAAAATGCAGCCTTTCTTGTTTGGCACGGGGCTTGCATTAACCAAGGCAACTGATTGCTGAGTTCAATAGAGCGAAACTAGGAGCAACAAAATGCAAGTCACAAACACACGCACTCATAACCAGAACGCTCCTGTAGTACCAAAGACGAGCCGCCAACCATTTGCCAATATCAGCCGTGAAGCTCAAGCGCGTTACAACGCACTAGGAGCGGAAGTAGACTTCTCCCGCGGTGACACGCTTTTCGTGGAAGGCCAAGCTGCCCAATGCGTCTACGTTATTCTCAGTGGACGCGTAAAACTCTCCGTGACTTCCCGTGAAGGCAAGAACATGATTGTAAGGATCGCGGAAACCGGTGACATCCTTGGATTAAGTGCAGTCTTGAATTCCGGTGAATTCGAAGTCAGCGCCCAGGCTTTCGAGTTCTGCCGCATCAAAGCCATTCGTGCCCACGATTTTGTAGAGTTTCTCAAGAAATACCCTGATGCCGCCATGCAAGCCACGCAGTGCGTACTGCGTGAATACAAACT
Source organism: Acidobacteriaceae bacterium (assembly GCA_025357215.1). Lineage (GTDB taxonomy): Bacteria > Acidobacteriota > Terriglobia > Terriglobales > Acidobacteriaceae > Angelobacter. The sequence continues at coordinate 9,048 of JANXPR010000483.1, forward strand.
CATGCTCAAGGACGTATGCCGCCTGGGGTTGCCCACGACGGTTGCCGGCCGGCTAGCGAACCTGCTGCTGGACTGGGTGGAAACGCGTCCGCAACCGGGACACGATGGAACCCGCGTGACCGTGACCCTTACACAAGAAGAAATAGCCGGGATGACGGCCACCTCCCGCGAAACGGTAAGCCGTATACTGCAACAGTTTCAGCGCGACAAATTGATCTCCATTAAAGGTGCCTCCTTAACCGTACTTCAGCCCGCGGCCCTTGAACTACTCGCGGTCTAGACCCCTCAAAATTCACCACATCGGGCAGCAGTTCTTTCCAGGCGCAATTGGAAGCCGGCCGGGAAAGAGCTGCTTTGTTTTTTGCCCGTTGATTTGCGCTATGCAGAAAGGGCAACGAGTCTCAAACAAAGAAAGAATTTTCCGACGGCGGTTGAGAAGAAGAGTTCTTTCGCGGGTAAATGCAGGGCCAAGTTTGGGTGAAGTGCTCGGTCTACTGTTAGGCGGGACGGGAATTCCGTCCGGGCTCGTTCAATTGCGCCAGTCGCCGCAGCAGACTCAGGTCAAATGAATTCGCTGCTTCCAGGCGGACGATGCGGCTTGAAGCAGGAATTTCAAACTCTTCCCAAATACCTCGCTCACGGCAGGCGAAAACAATTTTCAGTGGAGCTTCCGGACCGTCGGCATCTTCAGCAATCTTCATCACTGCGTCCAGATCGCGCAGCAGGCTCAGGTTGGGCTTCTCTTGTCCATAGCTGTTGCTGATGATGTCCCGGGCGCGCAGGTTCACGATCATGGCATCGCGTTCAGCCAGCTTTTCTTCCCCTGGTTTGAAGTAGAAGGACACGGCGTGTCCGCCGGCATCGCGCACTTTGGAAAGATTCTCCACATCCTGACACGTTGGCGCTCTGTGCGTCCGGCAAACAGCGGGATATTTTAGCTTAGGCACAACAGCTTCTAGTTCCACGAAACTAGATTAACCCAACGTAAACAAAATGCCTGTGATAGCTGTCACACGGAAAAAGATGGCTGAAATTTTTTGAGGAATTCTAAGGCACGCTAAAATGTTCGCGGTCGATACGAGCGTTGACGCGAAATGCTGGATGACTCACCACGAGAAACTACTTTCGAGGAACGTTGGGGCGCAGCATGGCTTCAACGTCGTCCGGATGGACAGCGTAAAGCAGAGCATCTTCGCGGCTGATATGACCTTGCGTCACCAAGTCAACCAGCGATTCCTCCAGACTGAACGATCCTGACTTCTTGGTGATGGTAATTTCCTGGTGCAGATGCTGTAGCGCGTTGCGGCGGATATGCTGGCGGGCGCCATAGCTCACCATGAGCATTTCCGCGGCGGGATAGCGGCCCCCCGTCTTACTGGGCAGAAGCAATTGCGTCACTACGGCTGACAACGCCATGGAAAGTTCCTGGCGGATCGTGTTTTGCCGCTCCAATGGAAACGAATCCGAAATGCGCCCTACCGTGGACGCCATGTCCGTAGTGTGAATCGTGGAAAATACCAAGTGCCCGGTTTCCGCGGCGCTCACGGCAATGCGCATCGTTTCCGGATCGCGCATTTCGCCCACCACAATGATGTCCGGCGCCTGCCGCATGGCTGCCCGCAAGGCGGTAGGAAAATCCGGAGCGTCGCCGCCAATTTCAATTTGCTCAATCACGCTGCGCAGATGAGGATGTTCATACTCCATCGGGTCCTCAATCATGAGAATATGCCGTGCCTCACGACGATTGATCTCATGGATCAACGCCGCCAGCGTGGTGCTCTTCCCCGATCCCGCCGGGCCGCCGATCAACACCAGTCCGCGCGGTAATCGCGTAAGAGCTTCCACGCCTGCGGGAAGATGCAGATCGCGAAGTGTGGGGACTTTTACCGGCAGCGCACGAATGGCCGCCGCAGCCTGTCCGCGTTCACTGTGCAGGTTGATGCGGAATCGCCCCAACCCAGGGACGCGATACGCCGAGTCCGCGATTTTCGCTCCGCGGTAAATCTGCGCGGCATGCGATGACATGGCCGGCAGTACGGCGTCCTCAATTTCCGGTCCGGTGAGTACTTGGCCTTCAAGGTTCAACACTTCGCCTTTGATCCGGACGCACGGCGGCGCTCCCGCAATCAACAACAAATCGCTTCCCCCTTTGGCCACCAGGGCAGCCAGCCACTGACCCAGCGGTCCGCGCACTGAAGCGCGGTCTTGGCCGTCCGCAGGTTCAGGTTCGCGGATCAATTCGATTTTGGAGCTATCATCTAAGGACATGAAATGACATGAAATGACGGCATGAAAACTGGCGCGTCAGCCTTGGCCTCTTGCTTAGCGATGCTCGCGCCTTATCTCACAGACTATCACGCTAGCGCGATCTCGCCGGGAGCGGAGCCTCCACCCGGTCGTGCAGGCGCGAAGCCAGTCGTTCGGCGGCTTCCACCATGTTGCTTTCCTTGGCATTCTTCTTCATGGCAAACTTCACTTTTTCTGAAGAAGTCCAGAGCACGTGCTTGTTCTTCGCGTCCAAAACGGTGAGCCGTATCTCCGTGGCGGAAAGGTCCTTGGATGTCTTGCTGGATTGCTCCATCTGCCCTGTCGTGGCGTTGGGGCCCGCGGTGCTCGACACCCGCACATCGCTATCGCCATAGGACTCCACGCTTATAACGATGTCGGCTTTTTCCACGGTATCGACCAGTGAGAAGCGCATCCATCCCGCCACCGTGGATTGAATCGTCTCATACGGAATGTTGTTGCCCCGTGCGCGAGTGATGAGCACCGTGCGGGCAGACGTCAGCTTAGCCGTGGGCGACTCCGCGGCCGGCGCCTTTTTCTCCGGGACCGGCGAGGAAGATGGCGATGCCGTTGGTTGCTGCGCTGCAACTTGGACCGCAAGAAATATCCCTATACCCACAATGATTAAAACGGTTCGCATCTTGCCCATGGGCCCGCCCTCCCTGAAACTGTCTCAGCAAGCTATTTTACGCTGTCGCCATCGCATCCCGCGCAAGAGGTTACAATAGCTGATTCATGTCAGACCGTCTTTATCTCAGCGTTTGGTTTCCCAGCTTCCACGAGCAGGAAATGTTGCCGCGCACGCTTTCCGTTCTGCGGCAGTTTCCATTTTCATCGCAACGGGCAGGCATCAACTACCTTGCCGTGCACAGCATTGGATGGGACGAACCCATCACTTTCCAGCAGAGCTTTGACCACCTTACCGACTCTGAGCGGGTGCTGGCCCTGGCCGGAGATTTTCTGCACGAAGATAACGCCTACGAAATGGATGCCCTCTGGGACCTGTGGTTCCCGGTGCAAGAAGGCGACCTGGACACCACCTGGATGCAACGGCCGCAAATGGTCAAGTTCACAGTGTTCGGAACAAAATTCGAAAACGCCACCTACCAGCAGAACGGCCAC
>JANXPR010000492.1 GCA_025357215.1 Acidobacteriaceae bacterium
GCAGGTCTTCCCGGACATACCGAATCCCGCCGCGCCCGGCACTCCGGCGCAAGCTCAGCAAGGCACGTCGATCAGTCGCGGCATTCACTATGGTTGCTGCGGCTGGGACAGTTTTGCCAATCCACCCGCGACCAACGGTCCCGGCGGAGCGGGCACGGGACGGCAAGACAAACCGTTCATGACCAGCATCATGATTCAGGGCGTGTGGGAAATCGCGCAAGCACGCGGCACTTCCTGGACCAGCACCACCGGAACTGACCAGTACAACCACGCGCTTGACTACGCATACGGCATGTCGCACTGGGCGCTGACGGAAGGTTATGTCGACAACGGAGTGTGCAGCCCGGTTTCGACATGCGGCGCTGTTTACGAAGTATTCCTTGATTATCCGCAGGTTCTGAACGCTCAGAACGGCCAGGAAACCATTTGGGGGCCATATTACCTGGAACAGATATACAAAGGCGATGTCAGCGTCTGGCAGCGGAAACTCAACATACAGTTGAAGCAGGTTGATCAGGCCAACTCTGGCGGCAGCTGGGACGAAAACGCAAACTATGCTGTCAACCAAGCCATTTTCTCCGCTCTGCATCCAGGAACGATCACGCAACAAGACGTTCCCGTCACAGTCATAAACAACGGAGCCGGTTCTTACACCATTTCCTGGACAGCTCCCGCGGGCGTAACCAAATACCGGTTGAAGCACTTCAATGGAAAACAGATTGTGGATGACCTGGGATGGAATGTTGCCACCAACACTTCCACGTTCTCCGCGGCAAGTTTCAATCCGTTCTGGTCTGCGCCGGCAACCAGGCAGCAGCCCACAACGGCCCAAGCCAGCATCACGGTTACGCTGGATGACATTACCGGAACCGCTCTGGCGGCTGCGGGCGAAAATTTCGGGCTGAAAGCCTGGACGACATCGGGCGCTCCTCTCGACACGACGCCACCAACAGTCGCCATGACGGCTCCGGCCAGCGCCGCAACGGTTTCAGGATCAGTCGCGGTTTCGGCTACGGCTTCGGACAACGTCGGCGTGGCCGGCGTCCAATTCCTTTTAGACGGTTCCAATCTGGGCGCTGAAGACACAGCTTCTCCTTACAGCGTTACTTGGAATACCACGACCGCAGCCAACGGTTCGCATACGTTGAGTGCCCGGGCGCGTGACGCAGCCGGAAATACTTCCACCGCGTCCGTCACAGTAACCGTCTCAAACCCTGATATTACGCCGCCCACAGTTGCCATTTCTGGTCCGGCAAACGGATCGACCGTCGTGGGAACGGCCACGGTTTCAGCAACAGCTTCTGACAACAATGGTGTAGTCGGCGTGCAGTTCCAACTCGACGCCGCAAATTTAGGCGCGGAAGATACCACCGCTCCCTACAGCACCAGCTGGAATTCAACGACAACCGCCAATGGCACGCATACGTTGAGCGCCATTGCCCGCGATGCCGCCGGCAACAAGAGCACGGCCACGGTTTCCGTCACGGTAAATAATCCGATCCCGGATACCACGCCGCCCACTGTTTCCATTACTTCTCCGGCAACGGCGGCAACAGTTTCCGGAACGATCAGCGTTACGGCGACAGCGTCTGACAACGTTGGCGTAGCTGGCGTGCAGTTCCAGTTGGATGGCGTAACCCTTGGCGCGGAAGATATGCTCTCTCCGTACAACATCAGTTGGAATACAACAACAGCCAGCAACGGCGCACACACACTCAGCGCCATTGCCCGCGACGCCGCCGGCAACAAGACCACGGCCACCGCGAGCGTAACCGTATCCAACATACCCGCAACTTCAGCTCTGGGCGTTGGCACCGATGCCAGCACTCAGTTCAAAGTTGAAGTGCAGGAATTGTCTCCGCTGGTCACTTGCCCAACATGCTGGTTCGCCGCGTCCACGGACATGATGCCCGGACAGACGCTGGAAGTTCGCATACGTCCAGCCACCAACCCATCCGTCGCCGATCAGATCATTTTGAAACAAGGGTCAGTGGATGGGACGGTCTCCACCGTTGGAAGCAACTCATTTGTGATCACCATGGCCGCAGGCACAGTATGGCCGGCAACCCTCACTGTGACCACCGGAAGCGTTACCACTTTCAGTGGATTCGCATCCGCCACCGGACCAGTACAAGCCGGACAGAAAGTTTCCGTCCGCGGTCTGCTCTTTAAATCCACGCCCACGGGCGTGCAACTGATTGCCAGCAACGTGCTGTTAAGGCCGTAAAGGAAGTTCTTGTAATGAATGTTTTTGGAATGAAAAAGACGAACAGAGGTGTAATGATGGGCTGTAAACTCAAGTCGATTGCGGGCGCGGGCCTGGTGGGAATATCGCTACTGCTGGCTGGTTGTGGATCAACTGGGTCAAATTCATCAACAACCACGCCGCCTCCACCGCCGTCGCCGTCTCCGAGCGCATCGAACTTGACGGTGTTTGCCACGGACGCCGCGGCCGACAACGTATTGGCGTTCAAGATCGACATCACGTCCATCAGCGTCGCGGATTCAACCGGCAAAAGCACCACGCTTACGACTACACCTCAGTCGCTCGAACTGCGTCATCTTCAGTTGGCGCCAACGCTGGCTCTGCAGGCCGCAAACCTGCCCAGCGGTCAGTACAATTCCATTACATTGGCGCTAGCCAATCCGCGACTCGCGGTGTTCTCCGCGGGCACAGTCACGCAGGTAACCAACGCTCAGATGGCGTCAAGCACGGTTACTATTCCGCTCACCAGTTTCTCTTTGCCATCTGGAGGCACACAAGGCCTGGCGCTGGACTTCGACTTGCTGAACTCGATCAGCACCAATGCAACGGGCGGATACGTAATCACTCCAGTGATTCATCCTGCCAGCGTGAACTCGTCGACCATGGAACTGGTGGATACGGTAGGACAGATTTCGGCGCTGCCACCAAGTCCGGCAAAATCTTTTGACTACCAGTTGACGACCGGCGCGGCCACCGCGCGCGTTGTCACCGATGCCAGTACCATTTTTGATGGCGGCATCACCTCGTTTGCCAACCTTCAAGTTGGACAATATGTGGAAGTAGCAGGACAATTTCAAAGTGATGGAACGTTCCTGGCCAAGTATGTTGAGCTCAGTGCTTCCAATCCCGGGCTGCGGGTTCAGGGCGTTGTAGCCACGGTAACTTCCACTGCGTCAGGCGCTTCATTGAGCCTGGTAGTTCAGAATTAACAACCAGGACAAGATGATGTTTAAGTTTAGAAGTCCCGAGGCAGTGCAGCTCCCGATGAAACGTTTATTCACGCTTGCTACGTTTTTGTTTGTCGTCCACGTGTTGCTCATTACAAATTCCAGCTGGGGACAGGTCTGGCAATCCATTGCTCCAACGGGCGCCGCGCAGCCGCAGGAAACCAATTGGACGACTGCGGTTTACGATTACCAGCACAAAACACTTCTGCTTACACAAGACGATTCAAGCGGCGGAACCGGCATCTATGCCGATACGGTGTATGGGTTTAATCCCACGAATGGAGCGTGGACGCAGATCTGGGTGAGCGATGCCAAGACAACGGGTTGCCCCGGAGACATTGCGACCCGTCCGAATCATCGCCATACTTACAGCCAAATCAGCTGGGACACGTTTCGCAATCACCTGAACATCACGTCTGGTTCATGCCAGGGCGCGCTCGGCTACGACTGGTATTCGTTCACGCACACGGGCGCAGCCGGATCAGGCAGTTGGGTTCAGTCGGCGAACGCCGCCACCAATCCCGGCAATCGGCAGGAAGGCGCCATGGTCTACATGCCAAATGTGGACAAAGTGCTGCTCTACGGCGGATTCGCCGGCGCCAGCGGCACCACCGGCGCTGACGCCTGGGAATACACTCCCAGCTCCAACACGTGGACTCAGATATGTTCGAACTGCGGCCCCGGCGCGCGCCACGCGCATCTTCTTGTTTATGACAACGCCAGCGGCAAGGTCATTATTTACGGAGGCCAGCGCAGCTTTGGCGGAGCCAATATCGCATCTACCTTTCTTTATGATCCCACGGCTCCGGTAGCCAGCCGGTTTACCGCGGCCAATCCCGTGGTGGAAGCACCCGCGGCCGCATATCCTTGCTTCGGCTATGATAAGCAGCGCAGCCGACTTTTGATCTATGTGCAACAAGGCCACGTGCTCGCTTACACCGCGGCGGGAAATACCTGGACTGACCTGGGTATTGCTGGCGGACCAGCGCCGTCTCCTGCCGGTGCACCGGACGGAACGGCTGACGCCTATTGCGGTTACGACTACGACCACGACTGGTTTGTGTACTTTGGCACGCCTGGACTGGCCGGCGGACCAGCCAATACGTCTGGCATTAATTTTGGTAATCCTCCGAACGGCACGCCGGACACCACGCCTCCAACGGTTTCACTCACTGCACCCGCAGCTGCTGCGACCATCACCGGTACGGCGACCGTTTCCGCCACAGCGGCGGACAACGTAGGCGTATTCGGTGTGCAGTTCCAACTGGACGGCGCCAACCTTGGAGCGGAAGTTGCGGTGGCTCCGTATAGTGTTTCCTGGAATTCCACCACGGCCACGAACGGTACGCATTCCTTGACGGCCATCGCGCGTGACGCTGCCGGCAACAGAACAACGTCAACGGCTGTCTCGGTAACAGTCAGCAATGCTCCGCCAGTAGACACCACGCCTCCAACCGTCGCGATCTCAGCTCCGGCAAATGCGGCGACAGTCGTGGGCACGATCACGGTCTCCGCCAATGCATCTGACAACGTCGGCGTAGTGGGCGTGCAGTTTCAATTAGACGGCGCGAGCCTGGGCGCGGAAGATATCACTTCGCCCTACAGCGTCAGTTGGAATACCACCACGGCCAC
>JANXPR010000392.1 GCA_025357215.1 Acidobacteriaceae bacterium
GCAGCGTTGGTGGCCAGCGCTTCGTGAATCGCTTCTTCGTCACAAAGCCCGCGGCTGGCCACCACCACAAAACGCGGTTCACCCGGTATCTGCGAAAAATCCAGGGCGTGCAGCACGCGGTCGGCTTCCGGCAGGTCTTCGAGTGACAACAGGGGGTCGACGAACGTGGTCACGAATCCAAGAACACGAGCCAGGTGGCCGAGCATCTGCGCCACTTCATCGTGACCGACGATCACCAACTCGGAATGATTCTGGTCCACATGCGGACGGCTTTCCAGGTCGTTAGGCTGCGCTTTCGCTGGAGCCTGGGTTGGTTTCTCCGCAGCCCGTTCGTCACCAGACACTTCCTGCTGTCCCGACAGCAGACGCAAATGACGAAGATCATCAAAAGTATCGATATCCAGCAACACACCCAGATCGGTAACCGGCACCTTGTGAATATCTTCCGTGTGTCCGCCAAAGATCGTGCGGCAGCCAACGTCGCCCGCTAGTGAGTTGAGTTCAGGAAAGATGGACCGGTGGAGCAGCACCGGGTTTCCCCGGAATCCTTTATATAGAGGTAGCGTGATCTGGGAATTGTGTTCGGCCTGATAAGCGATCAACTGGCTCAACGTGGACGGACGCACAAACGGCTGGTCGGCCAGTACCACCATGGCCGCACGCATCGCGGGGTCCACGGCCGCAAGTCCAGCGCGGAGCGAAGTACCCATGCCTTGTTCGTAGAGAGTATTGATGACGACTTTCAACCCCTCCGTCGAGATTTTTTCTTCGATCTCTTCGGCGTGTGCGCCCAGGACCAGGACGATTTCCTCGACATCCGAAGCGCGCAAGTTGGCCAGGGCGTGCTCGAGTAAAGTTTTATCGCCCAGAGGCATCAGCTGTTTGGGAATTCCCATGCGCTGAGACATGCCCGCCGCCAGGACGATTGCCGCCACTTTCGAGGTTTGCTTGTTCGTATCCACTTTGTCCCTTATCTTAAATGGAGGATCGGTAAGAATGAAGCAGGTCAAGAATGAAGCAGGTTAAGAATGAAGCAGGTAACGGAATGAAGACGGTGGCAGAATGAACAAGATTGAGCAACCCGAGCCCTGGCTTCGCGGGACCCTCACGGACGTCCCGCCAGTGCAGCGCGCCGTGCTGCATGCCCTGGAACTGGCCCGCGAAGACCTGGACCGCTGGACAGACGGCCTGAGTGACGAAGAACTCAACGCCCGTCCCGGCGGACTTGCGCCCGTGGCATTCCATTTGCGACACATCGCCCGCAGCGCAGACCGCCTGCTGACCTATGCTGAAGGCGGCCAGCTTTCCGCCGAGCAGATTGCCGCCATGAAGTCCGAGCTTGATCCCGGCGCCACGCGCAATGAGTTGTTGGCCGAAATTGTGGTGGCCATGAGCAAGAGCGCAAAGCGCGTCCGCGCATTTTCAGAACAACAACTCAGTGAAGTGCGGAAAGTCGGAAAGAAAGAACTGCCCACCACCGTAGGCGGACTGCTGGTCCACGTGGCCGACCACACACAACGCCATGTGGGGCAAGCCATTACCACCGCCAAGGTCGTGTTGACGCAGAGAGTGGGATAGTTTCACCGGGCAATGTAGGAAATTCCGTTCAACACGGCACTTCTTTAAGTTCAAGTTTTAAGACACCCTCGTTTCCGCGCACCTCAAAAAACTTATGAAAAACTTCGTATTTTGGACAGGACTCATGAACGTCTGCCTTGGATCCGCTCTTCAGGTCCCGGCGATTTCGCTCAGCCTTATGCCCAACCATCCTCCCGGCATGTTGACCCATCTGCTCGGATTGGTCGTTATGTTTCTGGGGCTGGTGCTGGTCTTCTGTTCGCGCGACCTTCCAAATCGCGCCACTCTGGTGATCTGGGAAGGAATTCTCCGCTGCGGTGGATTCGCCGTGATGAGCGGTTACGGCTATTTCGGCGGAGAAGGCATGCAAGCTACCATCAGCGGGTTTGTCGATCTGGCTATCGGCGCGGTCTATCTGGTGGCATTGCCACGTTTCGTCAGCGTGCCATTGGTTGATTTATTGCTCGACCGGCGCAGTTGAACCATTGCCGCAAAAACTGTAACAATCATCCATAAGCTGTTTTTGTCTCCAAGGAGCACGTTGCATGTCATCTCATGACGACCACGCGGTGCCTTCGGCTCCGCTGCGGCGGATTCTGGCTGCCGCGCATTTTGCCGCTCAGCACCATTCCGCTCAGAAGCGCAAAGGTCTTGCCGCCGAACCTTATATCAATCATTTGATCGAAGTAGCGGAACTGGTTGCCGCCAGTGGCGATCCGGTGGACACCAACTTGGTGATGGCCGCTTTTCTTCACGACACGGTGGAAGACACCGGCGTGACGCGCGATGAATTGGAACGGCTTTTTGGCGACGACGTGGCCGGCCTGGTAATGGAAGTGACGGACGACAAGACCCTGCCGCAACAAAAACGCAAAGCGTTGCAAGTGCAGGGCGCACCCAAGAAGTCTCCGCGGGCGCAGACGCTCAAGCTGGCGGACAAGATATCAAACCTGCGGTCCATACTTTCCAGCCCGCCGCCGGACTGGAGCACGCAGCGCAAACAAGAGTATTTCAAGTGGGCGCACGACGTGATTGCCGGGCTGGCCACACCGAATCCACGGCTCAAAGAAGAATTTGACCGGACGTACGCCCGGCTGGGCGAACTCCAGGGAAAGTAAGTTCGGCGCGCAGCGCGTTAGCTGGCTATTGCCGCCGCCGTCGCATTCTGCTGCGTTATCTGGCGATACCACTCCACGGTGAGCCGCAGGCCTTCCTGAAAACTTACATCCGGCGTATAGCCCAGGCACTTTTGCGCCAGGCTGATGTCGGCCAGAGAGTGCCGGACGTCGCCCACACGATCCTCGGCGAATCGAGGCGCGCCGGTGAAGCCGGTGATTTCCTGCAACATCCGGTAGGTCTGGTTCAAGGAATAGCGATTACCGGTAGCGATGTTGAAGACCTTTCCGCAAACGTCCTCGACCGGCGCCACGCACGCCAGCAGATTCGCTTTCACGGCGTTGGCTACGTAGGCAAAGTCGCGGCTCTGTTCGCCGTCACCGAAGATGGTGGGCGATTCGCCCTGGAACATCTGCGTAATGAACTTGGCAAGCACGGCGGAGTAGAGCGAGTTCGCGTCCTGCCGCGGGCCAAAGATGTTGAAGTAACGCAGGCTCACCGTTTCCAGTCCGTAAACTGACCAGAAGGCTTGCAGATAATATTCGCCGGTAAGTTTCTGCACGGCGTAAGGCGAAATGGGACGCGGCAGCATGTCTTCGCGCTTGGGCAAAACCTCGGTTTCTCCATATGCGGACGACGAAGCCGCATACACCACGCGCTTTACCTTGGCGTCACGCGCGGCCACCAGCAGGTTCAACGTGCCGTTGACGTTCACGGCGTTCGTCCCCATGGGATCAGCCACGGACTTGGGCACGGACGGCAACGCCGCCTGATGCAACACGAAATCCACGCCTTCGCATGCGGACTCCAGGCCTTTCGGATCGAGCAGGCTCACTTTGCGGAACTCCAGATCGTCCTTGAGCTCGGCAATGTTTTCCCATTTGCCAGAGGCGAAGTTATCAATTCCGCGGACGGTCTCTCCGCGACGCACCAGTTCCCTGGCAATGTTCGATCCGATGAAACCTGCGATTCCGGTGACTAGATATTTCGACATAGTGAAAAACTCCGTGATGAATGCGTATGAGAAACCCTGGCCTCGGCCTTGCAGTGAAGCCAGGGCGAATCAGCTTGCCGGACTGGTTGAATAACGACCGGCGAGACTAAATACTGGCTGCGCGTAAACCAAATTCACGCTCTCCCCGTGGCGCGATTCCGTGCTGCTTAATCTTGTACAACAGCGCTTTATAGCTGATGTTCAAGTGGGCCGCGGCCAGTTTGCGGTTCCAATTGCAATTTTCCAGGGCCTTTTGGATTTCCTTGGCTTCGGTGTCGTCCTTCATGCTGCGTACCAGGGCCTTGAGTCCGCCTTGGGCTGAAGAACGGTCGCCGCCATCTTCAATGCTGATGACTTTGCTCTTGATTTCCAACTCTTCAATCAACTGGTCTTCGTTTTCCATGACCAGTAGACGCTTCACAAAGTTGCCCAGTTCGCGCAGGTTGCCGGGCCAGTGGTAACGCAGGCATTCCTGGATGAGCCGGTCACTGAGCGGCAGCGGGTTTTTGGAAAACTGCGTGGCCATCTTGTTCATGAAGTGCGTCATCAACAGGGGAATTTCTTCGCGACGCTCACGCAGCGGCGGCACGGTCATGGTGAAAGCGTTCAAGCGGTAGTAAAGATCTTCACGCAGCCGCTTGTCGGCAATCGCCTGATGAACGTCAATGTTCGTTGCGGCCAGGATGCGGGCGTCGGCGATAACGTTGGAACGGCCACCGAGGCGGCAGAACGAACCGTCTTGAAGTACGTGCAACAACTTGGCTTGCAAGGGCGCGCTCATCTCGCCGATTTCGTCGAGAAGGATCGTGCCTTTGTGCGCCAACTCAAATTTCCCTGGCTTCGATTTGCTGGCGCCGGTAAACGCGCCTTGCTCGTAGCCGAACAGCTCGCTTTCCAGCAAGTCCGCCGGCAACGCCGCGCAGTTTACGCGGACCATGGGACGATGCGCGCGAATCGACATCTTGTGGATCAAGCGCGCGACGATCTCTTTGCCCACGCCGCTCTCGCCGAGCAAGAGGACAGGCACGTCAACCTTGGCGATGAGCGCCACCTGGGCGCGAATCTGTTTCATGGCCGGACTGGCAGCCAGGAAGAAAAGATCGTCATCCAGGTTGTCCACGGTTTCGGCCGTAACGTTGTATTTCGTGGCCTGGGTATCAGGTTTGGCTTGTCCCAGCGCACGGCGGATTGACGCCGAGAACTGTACCGGCTGAAAAGGCTTGGTCAGATAATCGGAAGCTCCGAGTTTGATGGCCTGAACAACCTTGTTGGTGTCGTTCATGCAAGACATCATGACCACTTTCTGTTCCGGACGGATCTTCTTGCAGCTTTCCAAAGTCTGCAAACCATCCATGCCGGGCATTACCATATCGAGCACGATCAGGCTGGGGGCCGGGCCATTGTTCAAGCGCTGCACAGCTTCTTCTCCGCTGGCAACGGTTTCCACGCGGTAATTGTCGATCTCGAGCAGGGTCTTGGTATAACGAAGCACACTTGGCTCGTCATCCACGAGCAAGATATTTGGCGCACTCATTTGTCTAACGCTCCTACCTGGACTGGGATAAAAGAACCGAAAACTTACTACCTTCTCCGAGCTTGCTTTCCACCCAGATGGCTCCTCCATGGGCTTCTGTAAGGCGCCGGGCTATGGCCAGACCTAGACCGGTACCGCGAGAAGAAGCTCCGGGCAACTGCACGAAGTCCGCGAATATCCTTACGTGATTTTCGGGCGCAATGCCCGGGCCAGAATCACGTACTTCAATGCGGACCGCGTTTTCTATCTTGATGTTGGCTTTGCGTTCCATGTTGAACAAAAAGTGACTTTGCGCCTGGCGTCTCTCCCAGAAGCAAGGCGTTACCGTCACGTTGACTTGCCCGCGTTCGGGCGTGTATTTGATCGCGTTTTCAATCAAGTTGGAGACAATGTGCTGCAGCTTGAGGGGGTCCACATTGACTCGCGGTGTTCCGTGCGCCCGCCGGAATTCGTAGCGCAAGGATTTCTGTTTGGCCACAGCTGACCAGTAGCTGTAGATTTCCCGGATGTGTTCGTTTACGTCCGCCGGCTCCAAGTCGCGTTCGGGTTCGGCGGGACGGGACGTCCGCAGGTCGCTGAGCAGGAGCAGGTCCTGAATCAGTTTTTGCAGACGCTGCGCGCCTTCCTGGATTTCTCCCAGCACTTCACGCTGACGGTCATTGACCGGGCCGAGATGTCCGGTACGAAGAAGATCGGTATAACCCAGCATCACGACCAGAGGTGTTTTGAATTCGTGAGCGGCGGAGACCAGCGGGAAAAACTCCGCTTCCAGCGTTTCATGTTCCGCTGAATTCGCCAGGGCGCGTTGCGGCGGCATGGCCTCAACAATCCGCTCAATCGCTTCCGATTCGCACTTGGTAGCGTGGCGGGTTGAGTCCACGGGAAAATGACAAACCGGGCACTCCGAGCCAACGGGATTTAACGATTGCTCCATCTACCTTCTGCTTCTACCTCTGCCATTCTTCCCTGGTCTGAATTCCGCCAACTGCACGCGAATCGCAAACAAGGGTCACTGCCAACAATGGGCGTGTGACTTTCTTAGAAATTCATAATAGAACTTTAGTGCACACTCCAATGTGACGTGTGTCACTCGCGATTGTGAATTTCTATGCGCAATTCCGGGGGCCGAAAATCACCATGGGCTCAATCACCAAAATCACGAGGCCGTGGCGAGTTGCGTTCGCGTTCACAACGAAGCGAACGGTGTTTCAGCGATCAAATGGGGTAGGAACAGGACTGAAGGAATCACTTCAGTTCGCCGGCTGTAAGTCGCCGCGAATTTTTGAAGTGACGCTTGGCGTGCCTGACCGCGAACGCGTGCCTCTGGAAAACTCTCCAGAGACCTCGCATTCACCGGCTTTAACACCGCCAGTGCAAGGAAGTTTGAATTTAAATTTAAATTCATTCCCCTTCCAATGTGTCCGATTCCGTCGATACGCCTGCCGACTAAAAAACCAAACGCTAAAAAGGCACTCTAGTTGGGTGCGCTCTTCTGGGGCTTCGTCTGGGTCAGCTCTAGCGATCGGCCACTTGGCCAATACAAAAACTTACATTAGTACAATCTTGTACTCGTACTATAAGTTCAGAAAATTCTAAAAGCAAGTGAAAATCCAGCAAACTTTGTAAATTCTTGCGCAACTTAGCCGCTCACAATTTCCAATCTTCTTGGTAGTGCGAAAGCCTTACGAAGCGTTACACATCCCCCTGAAAAGAAATCTCGCTGAGCTAAATCAGACATGATTTCCGGCTAAGGTTCAGCTCCGCCGGCTAAGGGTTTTCAGAGGAAAAGCTCTTCCCAATGTGAAAATGTTTTCTCTTTTTCCTACGGCTAAGCCGTTTTAGGCTTCACGTCACACGCCGGGTGTGTTATCGCAATCTCCGCGAATCACGCTAATAAATCAATAGCTTGCAGA
The DNA here is from genome assembly GCA_025357215.1 of Acidobacteriaceae bacterium. Classification (GTDB taxonomy): domain Bacteria; phylum Acidobacteriota; class Terriglobia; order Terriglobales; family Acidobacteriaceae; genus Angelobacter. The sequence continues at coordinate 7,136 of JANXPR010000392.1, forward strand.
ACACACAACCATCCGGCACACAGATGTTCAGGATGGCGTCTCGAATGCATTTATCTCCAGCGAGATCAAAGGATCGAACTATGTATTTGTCTGCCAGTTACCAGGGGAACACCGCGCGCGCCATCAGCCACGCTCCTTCCAACGGTACGAAACTGCCTCCCGAAGAAGTTATCTTCGGACGTTCACCGGCCCTGGCCACCATTCGCGAGCGCATCCGCAAGGTCGCTCCCACCGATATTCCAGTCTTAATCACCGGAGAAAGCGGGACCGGCAAAGAAGCCATCGCCTATCTGATTCACCAGAACTCCGCCGTGGCCAACAAGCCGTTCGTCCAGGTGAATTGCGCCGCAATTCCGGCCACGCTGATTGAAAGTGAACTATTCGGCTACGAGAAAGGCGCTTTCACCGGCGCAGTAGGCAGCAAGCCCGGCCGCGTGGAAATGGCCAACCAAGGATCATTGTTCATGGACGAGATTGGCGAACTCGACATGGCGGTGCAGGCCAAGTTCCTTCACCTGTTGCAAGACGGCCAGTTCAGCCGGATTGGCGGACAGGAAGACCGCAAAGTCCACGTGCGGTTCGTCTTTGCCACCAATCGAGCGCTGGAAGAAGAGATTGCCGCCGGCAACTTCCGCGAAGACCTGTTTTACCGCATTAACGTGGTGAACATTCACATGCCGCCGCTACGGGAACGCCTGGAAGACCTGCCGTTGATGGTGAATTACTTCCTGGTGAAATACAACGAGAAGCACAACTGCCGCACGGCGCCTCTTTCCGACGAAGCCATTCAGAAGATGCAGGAATACCACTGGCCGGGCAACATCCGCCAGTTGGAAAACCTGATGAAACGTTACGTGGTTCTGGGCACGGAAGACGCGATTCTCTCAGCGTTGGTGGAACACGAGTCTGACATCTTTAAGTTCGTTATCCCCCCGGGCGGGCAGGTTTCGCTGAAGGAAATCACAAAGCAAGCCACGCGCCAGGTGGAACGCAAAGTGATCTTGAAAGTGGTGGAAGCTAATGGCTGGAACCGCAAACGCGCAGCCAAGCTGCTGAACATCAGCTACCGGGCGTTACTTTACAAGCTGAAAGAAGTGGGAGTGCCGTCTGAGCGCCGGAGACACGTCCGGCAGATTGCACCGAAGACGCCGCTGGAAGCGGTGCCGCCGGCCGTAACCGAAACCGAAGAAAGCGAAGAGTAAGCAAGAGGGAACATGAAGTCCACAATCATCAAGCGCGAACTCGTTTCCGTGGTGGTACCCATCTTCAACGAAGAAGAAGGCGTGCCCCAGCTCAAGCAGAAACTGCTGTGCCTGCGCGACCTTCTCTCCGACGACTTTGACCTGGAATTTGTCTTTGTCGACGACGGAAGCCAGGACAACACCGTGGCCGCACTGAATGAGCAATTCTCGTTGGCACAAGTCCGTTTCACCGTGGTGGAACATGGCATGAACCGCGGCGTGGGGGCGGCGTTCCGCACCGGATTTCAAAACGCTCGCGGGAATTACGTCTGCACCATTGATGCCGACTGTAGCTATTCGCCGGAAGGCTTAAAGCTGTTGCTGACTACGCTGCGGATGACAGGCAACGATATTGCCGTGGCTTCACCGTACCATCCCGACGGCGGGGTGGAAGGCGTACCGGCATGGCGGATGGTGCTCAGTAAAGGATGCTCGCAGCTGTACCGTTTGCTCTCTCCGCTGAAGCTCTACACGTATACCAGCATCTTCCGCGTGTATCGCGATGAAGTGGTCCGCCGGGTGCAATTCAAGTCAGACGGGTTCGTTTCCGCGTCAGAGATCCTGATCGGCGCCGGACGCCGCGGTTACACCGTGGTGGAAGTACCCATGGTCCTGCGAGCACG
>JANXPR010000543.1 GCA_025357215.1 Acidobacteriaceae bacterium
CCAGCACGCGGTCGTGCAGGGGGCGAAAAGACATAGTCTACCTCACAGGTTAAAAGTTGTGTTAATTTGACGCCATAGAAACGCTGTATAAACGCACTTGAGACGGAATTGGCACTCACAACATGGCAAAGACACGGCATCGGAAAAAGCCACCTACCCCGCTCTCTTCGGGCTGGAAGAATCCATCCGCCAGGCCGATGCGCTCGTCGCCTCCGGCTGCAGCGCGCTCGATTCGTTTGGCAAGCGTGCCGACGTGCTCAAGGAACTCGCGCACTTCCTGGTACAACGCAAAAAATAGGTTCAACGCAAAAAGTAAGCCCAGCGCAAAAAGTAGGTCCAGCGAAAGAAGTAGCTTTTTCCCTCAGATGCGCAAAAAAACGACCCAGCCGACTAGCGTGCTGGGCCGCGCCGCATCGAGCGCTCGGTCTCGTTTCCACAAGCCATGCTCTCAAGCGGTAGGAGCGAAGCGACAAGAACATTAGTTAGGCAGCACAACTCCGTCGATTACGTGGATCACGCCGTTCGACTGGAACACGTCAGAGATCGTGATATAAGCTGTTCCGCCTTTTTCGTCCTTCAACATGATGTGTTTGCCCATGTGCAGGCTTACCCACAGCTTGCCGCCTTCCACCGTGGTCAGTTCAGCCGTGCCGTTGCCTTCCTTGATTTTCTTTTTCAAATCGGCGGCGCTCAGCTTTCCGGCCACCACGTGATAGGTCAGGACTTTGGTCAGCGTGTCTTTGTTTTCCGGCTTCAGCAGCGTGTCAACCGTGCCGGCGGGCAGCTTGGCGAACGCGTCGTTGGTCGGAGCAAAGACCGTGAACGGTCCAGCGCTTTGCAGCGTGTCCACCAGGCCGGCAGCTTTCACCGCGGCAACCAGCGTAGTGTGATCAGCGGAGTTCACGGCATTCTGGACGATGTTCTTGCTGGGAAACATTTCCTGGCCACCGACCATCGGGTTTTTGGATCCCGCAACTAAAGAAGTAGCAGCCAAGAGGGCAACAGCGAAGAGAGCAAACAATTTGTTTTTCATTGCGTAATTCCTTTTCAGCGAAATCTCGCTTTCACAGGTATTACGCGATACAACTCAAACTGGATGTTTTGGAAAGGAAAGAAATCTTGCGCCGTTGAATTTCCGTGACAAATGCAAGAAGGTGCAATCCAAAGCGCCTTCGTATACGTAACGCTGGGTGGAGCAGGCATTCATGCCTGCGTTTCACGCCTGCGAAAATCTGGCTTTAGCCGCGGAGGTGCGTCGCCGGCCATCACCTAACTTACAACTTCGGCTGCATCACATTATCGATCACGTGTACCACGCCGTTCGACTGCATCACGTCGGACACGTTGAACATGCCCATGTCATCATCATCGTCCCGGACCATCAGGTGCATGCCGTTGTGGTCGGATAAGGTCAGCTTGGTGCCCTGCATGGACGTAACTTCAAACTTACCTTTTCCCTCTTTCATTTTGGCCTTGATGTCAGTCGTGGTGAACTTGCCCGCGACAATGTGATAGCTGAGCCATTGCTTGAGCTGGTCACGGTTCTCCAGTTTCATCAGGTTTTCCATCGTGCCTTTCGGCAGCTCCGCAAACGCCTGATTGATGGGAGCAAAAACGGTAAACGGCCCTGCGGCGCGCAGTGTTTCGTCCAGGCCCGTGGCTTTCAGCGCGGCGACGAACGTTGTGTGGTCAGCGGAGTTCGCAAGGTTTTCCATCACGTTGCGCGTGGGCAACATTTCCTGCCCGCCGACCACCGGGTTCTTCCCTCCCGCAGTCAAGGAAGCCGCCGATACCACTAACACGAAAAATAGAAAGAGTGCTTTTTTCATAAATCCCTCACATCAGCAACAGCGCCGGACTGTTCTCTCGTGCGCTCGTCTTATTCTAAAGAATCCCGCCGCCTGTTCAGTCTGGAATTTCTCACCGGCCACACGACGGGATTGCAGCCAAACTTAGTAATGGAACCTATACTTCAGTTGAGCGGACACCATTCTTGGCTCGCCGAAGTGTGATCCGCCGAACGTGTTGCTCAAGTCCACAAAGTAATGTTTGTTGGCCAGATTGGTGCCGGAGATCTTTGCCGACCAGTTCTCGCCAAACGACTTGCCCACTGCCAGATCAACCGTTGCGTAGCCCGGCAGGTGTGCAGGGCCGTTGGCATTTAGAAACCCTGAACCGTAGGCCAAGTTGCCGGAAATCCAGCTCTTGTAGGGCAAGCTGGCGCTAAAGCCTGTGCTCAAAGTGTTGCGCTGATCGTGGTCCAGGAAGAACGGCCCGGCCGATGGCGGAGTAAAGTCGGTAAGCCCGCCCGTAACGGCTCCGGAGCCTTCCGCCGACTGGTGCGAGTACACCATATGCACGTCCAGTTTTTTGAACAGTCGCGGCGCCCGTAGCGTAACTTCCGTCCCGGTAATGCGTGCGCCGGCTATCGTGAGCGGGAAGAACAGGCTGGAGTTGGCGATTGCGTCATGGTCAAAGTAGTTGTGTGCGCCGGTGCGGAAGTTATCTACTTCCACGGCCCATCCGCGAATCGGAATGGTGATGCCGATCTCGCGTTGTTCGTCGCGTTCGCCGCGCAGTGGCAGGAATGATTGCGTCGGTGACGCGCTCAGTATCCCCGTGGACACCGTATCCAGCGGCGGCGCCTGATAGAAACGCCCATAGGATCCGCGTAGCACCCACTTGAGCTTCGGAATCTGGATTGCCACGCCGAGTCGCGGACTGCCGGCCGTCTCGGTGATGATTCCCGCAAAGCGTGTTACACGCAGGCCGGCGTTGATGGTCAACCAGGAAAAGGCCTTGAACTGGTCTTCAATGAACATGGCTTCCAG